>DATMBC010000068.1 GCA_035559435.1 bacterium | reverse complement strand
AGTGGCGGGACAAACGCAAGGCGGTGTTCTTCCTCGATGAAATCCAGGTCGTTCCGAACTGGGAACTGTTCGCGCGCCGCCTGCTGGACACCGAGAAGATCGATTTGTTCCTGTCGGGCTCGTCGGCCCGGCTGCTCAGCCGCGAAGTCGCCACCAGCATGCGGGGACGGGCGATGGAAGCGCTGGTGCATCCCTTCAGTTTTCGCGAGTATTTGAGATACCATGGCCGCGAGCCTGAGGGCAACACTACGAGGGAGCCCAAAGCTTCCCGATCCAAATTGGAGCGAGACCTGCGTGAGTATCTCAGTAATGGGGGATTTCCGGAGGCGATGGGTCTGGGGGGGCGGGATCGATTCGCGCTTCTGCAAAACTACATAGATGTGGCAATCCTTCGCGATGTTATCGAGCGATACGATGTAAGCAACCCGCAAGCGTTACGCTGGATGGTGAGGCAGCTACTGGGGAACGCCGCGGGCGAATTCAGCATCAGCAAGTTTTACAATGACTTGAAGTCACAGGGCTTGGCGGTCTCGCGAGATACGCTGCATTTTCTGCTTGGGGCTTTGGGAGACGCATTCCTTGTTCGTATTATATCGCTGGCGACTGACTCGGAGCGCAAACGGATGGTCAATCCGCGCAAGGCCTACCCGATAGACATGGGACTTATACCGGTGTTTGATCGGTCCGGCAAAGAGAACCGTGGGAAGGCGCTGGAAACCTGCGTGCTTCTTGAGTTGGAGCGTCGCGGCGCCGAGATTGCCTACGTAAAGACGCAACGCGGGTATGAAGTGGACTTTCTGGCCCGATACCCCGAGGGGCGTCAAGAGTTGATTCAGGTCTGCGCTGAACTGGATGATCCGGAAACGGCCGAGCGGGAGTTGCGGGCGCTGCAAGAGGCCGCAATGGAACACAGACGAGCAAGTCTTCATCTGATCACCCTGTCGCGTCCGACCACACGCGAACTGCCCAAGGCCGTTCGGCTGCACATGGCGGCCGACTGGTTGCTGCAGTTCAATTGAACACTCTCTGCGATGAGTATCTTCGAACTGCATGAAAAGGTGCTTTCCGACTACCGCGACTTTGTGCGGTCGTTCTTCCTGGTGGCCGATGACCGGGCGCGCGCCTTCATCGACAAATCGATCAACGACGATGCCCAATTGTGGCCGGAGTTCCTACTCCAGGTCAGCCCCTCCTATGCCCGGGCGGCCACCATCGATGAATTGTCGCAGCGCGGGACGATTCATTCCGAGACGGCCCGCATCTTCCGCACTGCGACAGGTGAACCCTACAACCTCTACCAACATCAGGTGGAAGGTATCGAGCGGGCGTTCGCGGGCAAATCCTACGTCGTCACCAGCGGCACCGGCTCGGGCAAGAGTCTCACATACTTCATCCCGATTGTCGATTCGCTGCTACGTCAACCCAACACTGGCGACCGGGTGGCGGCGCTGGTGGTCTACCCGATGAATGCGCTGGTCAATTCACAGTACCAGTCACTTCTGACGCTCAAATCCTTGTACGAGTCCCGTCACAGTCGGCCGTTTCCGGTCACCTTCGCCAAGTACACGGGCGATACCACCGCCGAAGAGCGCGAGGCGATGCGCAATCATCCGCCACAGATTCTGCTGACCAATTACGTGATGGCGGAACTGCTCATGGTCCGTCCTGAGGATCTGCGCTTCCTCGACCGTGTCGGGGGCGGGCTGCGATTCCTTGTCTTTGATGAATTGCACACCTACCGCGGCCGGCAGGGAGCCGATGTCGCCATGCTGATCCGCCGGCTGACGGAGCGGTCCGCCGCCAAGGACATGATTTGCGTCGGGACCAGCGCCACCATGGTTGCGGATCGCGAAGCGACCCCCGTGCAGCGACGGGAGGCGGTTGCCACCTTCGCGTCGCGGGTCTTCGGACGGGTAGTCGCGCCGGACAATGTCATCGAAGAGACGCTGATCACATTCACCGAGGGAGGCATTCCCTCTGTCGGCGAGTTGCGCTCGTCGCTGGCGACCCCGGTTCCCGGGACGATTGCGGAGTTCCGGCGCCATCCACTGGCGCGTTGGGCGGAATCCGAGTTTGGCGTTGAAGACGAGTCGGGTGGACGACTCAAGCGGCGACGTCCGCAGGAGATGAAAGGGGCGGCTGAGCGTTTGTCGGCGATGACCGGTGTCGATCACGAGACCTGCGAACGGCGGTTGCGCGAACTGCTCGTCCGGGGCGGTGAACTTGAGCGCGAGGACGGCGGCCGTGCCTTTGCGTTCAAGCTCCATCAGTTCATCGGGCAGGGGCGGGCGTTGTACGCGACGCTTGAAAGCGCCGAGACTCGGGAATTCTCACTTGAAGGACAAATCGTTGGTGGCCAGGGGAAGATCTTCCTGCCGATCCGATTCTGCCGCCATTGCGGCCAGGAGTACTACCATGTCCTGATCGATGACCACATGACCCGACTCCTGCCGCATCCCTTGGGCGTGGCGCCGCTGGATGATGACACGCGTGCCGGCTATCTGATGCTGGCGCCGTCGCCGGATGATTGGACGCCGGACCAGATCCCGGACGAGTGGCGTGATCGCAAGGGGCGGATCAAATCGACCCACAAGGATCGAATCCCGCGCGAGGTCTGGGTCGCTTCTGACGGCACCTGCCACGCCAACGCCATTGAAGGCGCCATCAAGATGTGGTTCCAGCCGGCGCCATTCTCTCTCTGCCAGTGTTGTGGGGAGTTCTACGCGGCGCGCGGGACAGAATTCGCAAAACTGGCGTCGTTGTCCAGCGAACAGCGCAGCAGCGCCACCACCGTTCTGGCAACAGCGCTTCTGCGGCATTCCGGAGCCAAGGGTCTGCCGCAGGACAAACTGCTCACCTTTACGGACAACCGTCAGGATGCGTCGCTTCAGGCCGGGCACTTCAATGACTTTGTACACATGGCGCTGTTGCGATGTGCACTGCATGCCGCCTTGGTGGAGCATCGAGAGTTGGGATTTGATCGTGTGGCTCGGGAAGTGGTCAGCCACAGCGGTCTGACGGTCCGCGACATTGCCAGCAATCCGGACCTGGATCCGAGTGCCCCGGCCGCAAAAGACGTCTGGCAGGCGTTCACGGAGCTCACCGAATACCGGCTCTATGAGGATTTGCGACGGGGTTGGAGGGTTGTCCAACCCAACCTCGAAAACGTCGGGCTGTTGCAGATCGTCTACCGGGGGCTGGATGCGGTCTGTGCCGACGACGATCCATGGCGATTTGACGCCACACTGTTGGCCATGAAGCCGGAAGAGCGACTCGTCATAGTGCGGACAGTGCTCGATCACTTTCGCCGGAAGCTGGCCATTTCCTGCCAGTGCCTACACGAGACGAACCAGCAGCAGATCCGAAAGCGGGCCGAGCAGCATCTCAATGAATTCTGGGGCTTGGATGAATCATCACCCGGAATGCGGACGGCAAACTGTGCCGTCCTCTGGGGGCAATCGAATCGGGATGTGAAAAACGCCGTGAGTCTTGGCAGTCAGGGGAAACTCGGGAGATACCTGGCGGAGCAACTGAAGTTGAAGGGGGCTGCGTATTCGGCCACGCTTGATGAGTTGCTGGCGTTGCTGGTCGGCCAAGGCTTCCTGGTGCGTCTCCCGTCAGTGGATGATCATCAGCTGTTTCAACTGGATGCGGCGTGTCTGATCTGGCGTCACGAGGACGGCGCCCCGCCTCCGCCGGATCCCCTCTACTCCAAGAAAGCATCGGGTAAGTCGTACCGGACCGCTGCACCGCCGGTGAACCGCTTCTTTCAAGCGTTCTATTCCGGTGACGCGAGTGTCCTCGCCGGTATGGAGGCGCACGAACACACGGCGCAGGTGGTCGAACCGGGCGAACGGGAGCGACGGGAACGGAGATTCCGCTGGGAGGAATCGGACGTGAACAAGGTGCGCGATCTTGGCCGGCGGCTTCCGTACCTGGTCTGCTCCCCGACCATGGAGTTAGGGATCGACATCGCCGATCTCGATCTGGTGCATCTGCGAAATGTCCCGCCGACGCCGGCGAACTACGCCCAGCGCAGCGGCCGCGCAGGGCGGCAAGGTCAACCCGGGCTGATTGTCACCTACTGCGGCGCAATCAACAGTCATGACCAATACTTCTTCAACCGTCGTGAGGAGATGGTCGCCGGGAGCGTGCGTCCCCCGCGACTTGATGTCACGAATGAGGCACTCGTTCGGGCACATGCCCATGCTGTGTGGCTGGCTCAAGTGCGCCTGCCGTTGGGCGACTCCATCGAGCGCGTCATCGACACGGGTGTGGACGATCTGCCCCTCAACACCCATGCCTCAGCGGCGATCCAGTTGAACGAGGCCGGGATCCTTGAAGTCTGCGAGAGACTTCGCGCAATTCTGCAACATGATCTCGACGATCTGATGGCAGCGGGGTGGTATTCGCAAGCGTGGATCGAACAAACGGTCCGAGACGCGCCACGACAATTCGATCGGGCATTTGATCGTTGGCGGGAACTCTTCAAAACGGCGACGAAACAGTTGCAGGAGGCCCAGCAGGATAGATTCCGGGCACGCCGGCCAGAGGATCAGGAGCGGGCGAGACGTCGCGAGAGTGAAGCCGAACGGCAGAGGAATCTTTTATTGCAGATCAGCACGAGTAGAGAGGAAGGGGACTTCTATCCGTACCGTTACCTCGCCAGTGAGGGGTTCCTGCCGGGATACAACTTTCCAGCCTTACCGGTGAGGGCATGGGTTCCCCGCCGACGCAAGGGCGGGGAGTATATCTCCCGGCCCCGTTTCCTCGCCTTGCGTGAGTTAGCTCCCGGAAACATGCTCTATCACGAGGGGGCGAAGTGGCAGGTCGATGGATTTCAATCTCCACCCGGAGGATTGGAAGAGCGTCGGAGCCAGAAACGCATCTGCAGCACCTGCGGGGCATTTAATGACACATCTTGCGATCTGTGTCTGCATTGTCACATCCGCTTTGACGGCAGTAACAGCCAGTTGGTCAAATTGTTGGAGATGCCCAATGTGCGCTGCGTTCGTAGAGAGAGCATCACCTGCGATGAGGAAGAGAGGATACGTCGAGGGTATGACCTTTCGACCGCCTTCCAGTTCGCCCAAGGGGAAGGTGGCGCGCTTCGGATTAAAGAAGCCGATGTCTACTGTGGCAGTGATGCTGTGCTGAGATTGATTTACGGTCCCGCGGCAACTCTGCTGCGGATTAATCATGGATGGCGGTCAGCCAGCCAACCGGGATTCCTTGTCGATTACGAAACTGGAGACGTGCTGACTGCTGGCTTGCCGGCAGCTTCCGGACCGGCCCAGCCCCGCCGTATTGAAAACACCAGGCTATTTGTGCAGGGAGCTCAGAATCTATTGCTGATTCGCCTCGTACGGCCTGAACTTCGTGATCCGCAGATCGAGTCCACCATCCAATATGCCATTCAGCGCGGTCTTGAAACAGTCTTCCAACTCGAAGAGGCCGAGATCTCTGGCGAAAGAATCGGCGCCGGCGAGCAACGATCGATCCTGCTCTACGAAAGTGGCGAAGGTGGCGCCGGAGTGCTGCAGCGGCTGGTGTCGGATTCTGCTACCATGTCCAGAATTGCAGCGAAGGCGCTTTCACGTTGCCACTATGACGCCGCAGGCAATGATCTGCGTCCGGAGTGTCACGCGGCCTGCTACCAGTGTCTGATGAGCTATGGAAACCAGCATGAAGCGCTCCTGCTGGATCGTAAGCGTGCTTTGGCACACTTACTCGATTTGGCGCAGAGCAGGACGTTATCGCGGATCAAGGGCCGCGATTGGTATGCGCATCTCGAATGGCTCCGCTCACTGACAGACTCTCGGTCGGAACTTGAGCGCACGTTCTTGAAGACGCTCGCCGACGGTTTCCACCGGTTGCCCGATGAGGCTCAGAAGCACATCGAGGAGCCGAACTGCATTCCCGACTTCTTCTACGAGCCGAATGTCTGTGTGTTCTGTGACGGGACGCCTCACGACGAAAGGGAGCAGCGCGAGAAAGATCGAACAACTCGTGAAGCACTGGCGAACCGCGGATTTCAAGTGGTGGTGATGAGGTATGACAAGGATCTGATTGACCAGATAATGACTCATGCAGCCGTATTTGGCGCTCGCAAAGTTGCAGAGGGTGCCCCATAGCTCTTGGATGGTGGAGCAATTGAGGCTCCTTGGGCGAAGGGCACGACGGGCCAGTTCAGCAATTCGAGGCGAGGGAGAAGAATGACCACCGTTGATGGCCACTTGCTCATTCGCGATCGACTGGTGAAGCGTGGTCGCGAGTTGTTCGACGCTCCCAAGAAGCCGATCGATTTCACGGTCGTGCCGGAGGCAAACGCACTTCTCAATGACATTGCGACCTATCCTCATGCCTTTGTGCTGGCCTGCGTGATGGATCGGCAGGTGAAGGCGGAGCGGGCGTGGCTCATCCCGTACAAGATCAGTCAGAAGATAGGCGGGTTCTCGATGGATCGGCTCCGGCGGCTATCGGAATCCGAGATAAGAAAGCTGATGACGAAGCCAGAACCGCTCCACCGATTCGTAGACAAGATGCCCGTTCTACTTCACGCCGCGATTAAGCGAATTGACCAGCAGTACGAGGGCGATGCATCCAGGATCTGGCACGGCAGGCCCTCAAGCTCGGAAGCCGTGTATCGGTTCCTTGAATTCGACGGGGTCGGGCCGAAGATCGCGACAATGGCAGTCAACATTTTGGCGAGAGAGTTCAAAGTACCCTTTAGCGACTACTACTCGATTGACATCTCCGCAGACGTGCACGTCCGTCAAGTATTCGCTCGGCTGGGGCTGACCGGATCCGATCCGACCGTGGAGCACGTGATCTACAAGGCAAGAGCACTCTACCCCGACTTTCCGGGGATTATGGATCTCCCTTGCTGGGAAATTGGCAAGAACTGGTGCAGACCGACGAGGCCGGCGTGCGGGGAGTGTTGCATGAACACGATCTGCCCAAGTGCGCCGAAAGCTTGAGCGTCTGTCGCACGGAATGGAATCCGCGCTTATTGATAGTTGTGAGTGGTTACGCAGCTTAGGATTTAAAGGGACATACCAGAGCATGAATCTCAGGATAGTCGTCTGGAATTGCGCCATGGGTCTCCATCGAAAGTGGGATCGTCTGCTTGGGCTACAGCCAGATCTCGCAATCACTCCGGAGTGTGCCGAGCCAAGTCTAACCTGGTCGCGTCGAAAGTCGGGGCCGGAGTGCGAATCACGGTGGGCGGGCGACAATCCGAACAAGGGGCTCGGCGTGTTTGCTTTTTCAGGACTGCGATTGGAACGTCACCATCTATTCAACCCGAATCACAAGTATCTTCTCCCAGTCGTGGTATCGGGATCCCTCAACTTCTCGTTGCTTGCCATATGGGCCTTCGGATGCCGCGCCCCGGGCTCGGCGAAGCGATTGGGGATACCGACGGCTGTGCTGCTTGAGGATTACGAGCAATTGATGTCGCAGGGCCACGTGGTTGTCGCTGGCGATTTCAACAACTCGGTTTGTTGGGACAAACCAGGAAGACAGGGTAACTTCTCCAACATCGCATCGCGTTTGGAGGGACATGGCTTCACGAGCGCATACCACTCATTCGTCGGCTCGCCGTATGGAGCGGAGCCTCACCCGACCTTGTTCTGGCTGACGGGGAAGGGCGTGTACCATATAGACTACTGCTTCCTGCCGCAGTCATGGTCACTGACGTCAGTCGTGGTTGGGAACGGCAAGGAATGGACGCCAGTCAGCGATCATGCGCCGTTGATTGTGGATTGTGTGCCGACGTAGGTTTACCCCGCTCCGGCGACGAGGGGTGGTTGACTCCTCGATCGAAGTGAGCCAGTGCTATGCCGACCCTGAATCGCACCGCCATCGTCCTTCGACCAAAGCAGCCATTCGTCGACTGGATCAATGAGACTGAGCCCGACGATCGGCCGGTGACGCTCGAAGAGGTCGCGGAGGACAATGTCGTCTACCTGATTCCCGAGAACCGGGACGATGATGTAGATCGTGCAGTGAGGAAGTACTGGCGGGAGATCTTCGAGGAAGAGCTGTTCGGCTGGTGCACCGATGAGTCCCTGTGGCCGACACGGCTGACGTTTGCGATGTTTAGGGAGTGGTTCGACATTGAAGCGCATTCCGTCGTGCGTGATGTCGGTGGGGATGATCTGGTCATCGAGGATGAGTGAGACACGCGGTGACGAGAGGGGGCGGGAGGCAGTTGAACTCAGGAAACGTGTCTCTTAGCCTTTACCATCAACTTGTCAAACTTGCTTGCCGACGTGCAAATTGAGCTGACATGTGTGAACAGCAACAAACATCGCCGAACCAGTTTGTCGACCAGCTTTGTGAGAGGAGGCATCAAGCCTATAAGGCCTCTCCCGGTGACATTCGAGAGCACTTCGGGATTGAGCAAGTCGTGCTTGCTGGCGGGTACGGCTATCGTCAGATTTTGGAGCTTGTACAAAACGGTGCGGACGCAATTTTAGAAGCACATGAATGCGGCACGGATCTTGAGGTCCCCTGTAAGATTGAAGTGCTTCTCGATGGTTCAAATCTCTATGTAGCCAACACCGGAGCACCTTTTAGCGAGGATGGCATTGACGCATTGTTGCGATCTCATTCCTCGCCCAAGCGAGGCATGCAGATCGGACGGTTTGGTCTCGGATTCAAATCTTTGCTCCGACTTGGTGGGAGGATCGACATCACCAGCGGAAGTTTCGCATTTGGCTTCGATCCCGAGCGATGCCGGACAGAGCTGAAAGATCGATACAAGGTGCAGGAGGCACCTGGGCTGCGTCTCGCCTGGTCACTTGAGGAAGACCGAGCAGAGGAACTCAGAGGCAAATTCCCATGGGCGACTACTGTAGTCTGCGCTGAGATTCTCTCCCGAGGATTCCGTGAGCACTTGGGAGAGGAGATCGATGGCTTCCCAGCTGAATTCCTACTCTTCCTGCCGGTTCCGGTTCAACTTATGCTCGCGAACAGCGATAGTCCGGAGTCGAAGAGAGAAATACATCGCGTAATTGAAGGGCAGGACGTAGTACTCCACGAAGGTGAGTCGAAGTCACGCTGGAGAGTAGTGGAACATGTCGTCCCAATTACCGACCGACGTGCCAGGGAAGACGCGACTCATGTACATAGCCGCGATAAGGTGCCTTTAGCTTGGGCGATGCCCGTTGAAGGTAAGCGTGAAGAGGCTGGGGGATTTTGGGCATTCTTTCCCACGCAGACACCGACGTATCTGGCTGGCATCCTCAATGCACCCTGGAAGCTGAACAGCGACCGCAACGCCATCATCTCCGGCGAGTGGAACACCGCCCTCATGCAGGAGGCTGCCAAGCTAATCGCCGACGCGCTGCCAGAGCTGAGTACTATGGATGACGTCGGTCGGCCGCTGGATGCATTTCCGCGCCAAATTGACCGTTCGGATGAGATCGCCAAGCCTTTGGTCGAAACGCTGTGGGATGCACTGCAGGAATCTGCCGTGATTGCGGACAGCTTGGGCACTCTGCGTCGACCACAAGAGCTATGGCGGCATCCGCGAGACAATGCAGACCTTGCTCGTCGCTGGTGCCTGCTCGCTAACAGCGATAGCCTTAAACAAGTGGTTCATCCTTCATGCCTTGAAGGGCTGCGTGCCAGCCGGCTGCGGGCACTTGCGGAACGGATTGCGCACAAGGAGAAAATGGGCTCAGCGCTTCCGCGACTTGAGCAATGCGATGCAGAGAAGTGGTTCGCCGAGATCTCATCACTGGAGATAGACAGAGCCGTTCAGGTCCTTCGGCTTACCGCCGCATTCGCAGATGACTGCAAGCCAGGAGAGTGGTCGCAGATTCGCCCAAAACTCGCACTCATTCCATCCGACGAAGGCAAATTGTTGACGCCGGATCAATCGGTGTTTGCGCCTGAAGGCACGATTGTTCCTGATGGTCGTCATGCAGTTGACAGTCGACTGTTCGCAGTCGCAGATGCAAGGCGAATTCTCACGGATGTGCTGAAGGTGAAGCCTCTAGACGACAATGTGTGGGTAGTCGTCTTGAACGAAACTCTGCCTCGAATGCAACTGTGGCAGACACCCCCCGACGGATTATGGTGCGCATTTTGGAATCTGCTGCGATCGGCGCCTGAAAAAGCCCGAGCGCAATTCATGTCACAAAACGCCGCACGAATCCGGGTCAAGCGGCGAGATGGCAGATGGGCCCTACCCTTCGAGGCGCTAATTCCGGGTGCACTTGTAAGTTCCGACGATGCATCTGACAATCGAATGGTCTTGGTGGACGATGTAGTCCACGCTGACGACGCGGAGCTGTTGGCCGAATTGAAAGTCTGCGAATTCCCTCAGGGTGTGGTGTCCGTCGACAACCCCGACGGACTTGGCGATTGGCTGAGCCATTGGCGATCCCATTATAAGCGGAGCGAGAATGAGCGGGCGTCCTGGAAGTACCTCAAGCCTTACAATCTGAAATTACCAGCGGGATGGCACTTTCTGGCGCAGTTGGCAGGCCTTCCAAATGCAAGGCTCACCGAACACTTCTTGTCCTTGCTGGGAGAGGACGGGTTGCCTGTGACAGTCCGGTTCGGACATTCCACCGTGTCCACCTATTCCAGAATTTGCGTCTCTCATCCACTTCTATGGCTCATGCTCCGCCACGGAACATGGAATATCGAAGGCACGACGATTCCACTCGTTGCCATAGTAGACCGCAGGGACGAGCCGTCGATTGTCCAGATACTGGGCCAACAATTTCAGCCTGCGTTCGACAAGCTGGGGGATGCGATTCCGAAGGTCACAGCTACAACAGATGACATTCGCGAAATGTGGCAAGCGCTGATCAGGATGTCTGCAACGCCCGCAGTATTGCGGGATGATTCCTTGCGGGATCTTTGGTTGGGTGCGGCACGGGACGGAGTGGTTCCACAGTCATTGCCGACAGATCAGGGCGAGATCCCATTAGCGCACGTTTTCGTGACTGAGTCTCAAGATCTTGCCAGCCGAGCTCGAGCGCAGGGAAATATTGCCATTACTCTCGATGCTCAGGCACTATCGCTATGGTTGGCAAACGGAGCTCGTGACCTTGCAGAGTTAATGAAACCGGAGTGGATTCAGCCGACAGGCCCGGCTGAACTCTTGATCTCTGTATTCCCTGAGATGTCCGAAGTGTTGAAGCCTGAGATCAAGGATTCCGCCCGTTGTCAGCCCGTAGCTGGGCTGACATTGATGATAGCGGGGGCCTTCAGCCCGCTGTACTGCTTGTTGTGGGAAGGAATTCTATTTCTCGACGGTCCGCAACTTGCATTGCTGTCTCGAGCCGAGAGGTTGCAGCATCTCTTGTCTGAGGCGGGGTCGGCAGGGTGGCTGAGTCACGACCCTGAGGAGTGCTTGTCTATACTTGGCGACGTTGAATTGGAGCGACGTCGCAATCATGTTTCCCAAGGAGCGTCCCTCGCCGAGCGACTTTGGCGTGCCGTAGGCGAGCGAGAGGAACCTTTGAGGCAGGCACTTGGCTACGTTGGGGGATTGGATTTTCTTCAGGGAGTGACAGCGCTTCGACTCGCCGAACTGGTTCTCGCACAAATTGGCCCAGCGACACTGGCCACCCTCAAGGAGACCCTGGAGAGTGAGGGACTGAAACCTCCTATACGCTGGAACACCACAGGTGCGCGCGCATTTGTTGCCAGCATCGGTTTTCCGGCCGAGTTTGCCGCGTCTCCAGAATTGCGTCGAGAACCGGAGGAGTACATCAGCGGACCAATCGAGCTACCCGCTCTCCACGACTTCCAAGATGAGGTCGTTCGAGGCATTCGCGACCTGATTGCTAGCGGTTCAGGGCGTCGACGAGCAGTAGTGAGTCTGCCAACGGGTGGAGGCAAGACACGAGCCACAGTACAGGCCGCGGTTGAATTTGTTCTCAAAGCGGAAGACGTGAATCGTAGCGTCATTTGGGTCGCACAGACTGACGAACTCTGCGAGCAGGCTGTTCAAGCGTTCCGACAGGTTTGGCTTAACCTTGGGGCTAAACAGACCGATTTGCGTATCGTCCGACTGTGGGGAGGCAACCCGAATCCAGCATTCCAAGAATCGGGTAAGCCGATCGTCGTTGTTGCGTCGATACAGACGCTGAACCACCGGATGGGAACTGAAGGGTTGACTTGGTTCCAAAGACCGGGCTTGGTCGTGGTGGACGAGTGCCACTACGCAATCGCCCCGAGCTACACCAACCTTTTGCGGTTTCTCGATGCAGCAACCCCGCGGCAGGGAGCCCCATCAATAGCCGAACCCCCCATTCTTGGACTCAGCGCGACCCCGTTTCGTGCGGATGACGAGGAGAGCGAACGGCTGGCGCGTCGCTTCGACAGACGCTGGCTGCCTAAGGGGCAAGCAGATCTCCACCGACATCTTCGGAGTCAGGGCATTCTGGCTGAAGTATGCAGCGAATCATTGGACAGCGGAATCGGTCTGACTGCTAAAGAGATTGAACAACTCTCCAACATCCCTGACCCATGGGAGGGAGTTGACTTCGAGAACATTGTCGAGACCATCAACCAACGATTGGCCAAGAGTCAGCAACGTAACGAGAGGATAGTGGAGTTCATCCGCGGCGCCGCTCAGAAGGCAATTCTCCTCTTTGCCAACTCCGTGGTCCACGCACAGGAGATGGCAGCCAGATTGAATCTCAAGGGGGTGTCGTCAGCTGCGATCGGCGGAGAGACCCCGATGACATCACGACGTTTCTTCCTGTCGCGATTCCAATCTGGCGATATCCGTGTCCTCTGCAACCACTCGGTTCTCAGTACTGGTTTCGATGCTCCAAAGACCGATATGGTGCTCATTTCTCGTGCGGTATTCAGCCCTGTTCGCTACATGCAAATGGTCGGCCGAGGCTTGCGAGGCGAGAAGAATGGAGGGACAGCCAGCTGCCGAATTGTCACTGTTCTCGACAACCTCGGTCGATTCCAAGAAAGACACCCATACCACTACTGCGGTCGGTACTTTATGGATCATCCAGCCAACCTGCCATGACCCTATCGAGCACGCCTCCCGCCCAGAGTGTGCATCGACGACCTATGAGTTCGTACACCGTTTCACTTGCCCCACCATTTAGATTCGGTTACAAAGACTTACGCAGTGACGGACGGGGCTGACCCATGGAACGGGTCGGTCCTTTTCGCGAAAATGGGGGTGCTTGCTAAAGTGAATGGCGGGCGGCGGACCGATGGCTGAATTCCCGGCGAACGACTGAACGTAATCCTGAACACTCCATCGCCCATTCGATGGCTCAGGATCTGCCAGCGTATCCTCGATCCCGTGGCGCTGGGCAAAGTGCATTAAGACAACACCCGGCCCCGTGGGCCCGCCGCTGCCCCTGCTCACACAGATCGATTACGGGCAGGGATCGACATACTGGGTCAAGCGATCGGCGCCGCGGAACGCGACGTTCACAATCCGAACCACATCGGTCACGCTGGTAAAACCGTTTCCATCGACATCCGTCCTCTCGATACCGCATCCAGGATCGATGATTCCGGATGCCCCACGGAAGGCCACATTGACTGTGGTCACGACATCCTGCACGTTCGAGATCACGCCGTCGCACGCCGGATCGTACTTGCAGGGGCATGTACACGCCGCCGCAGAGAACTCCACGTTGATGACCGTGTCTCGTGCGATAGCGACGCTGCTCAGCACAACCGTATCGGCCGTCGGGCCCGTGGCTCGAATGAACCGCAGAGTGTAAGTGCCACCCGGGATGAGAGTCTCGTAGTACCCGTCGGCCCGCGAGACGCCATCCGTCGTCGGAACCCACGTCGGACCGGACTCCGCGCGCAGCGTCGCTCCGCTGACGGGGGCGCCGCCGGTCTGGGTCACCGTGCCCGTGACCAGGAATCCTGTGCCCAACGCGACATTCAGAGTGTGGTCCCCGCCGGGGTTGATATTCGTGAACGACTTGGCGGCATAGCCGGACGCCACGGGTGGGAAGAAGACCAGCGTGTGCGGCACAAAACCGATGATAATCTGGTAGAATCCCGCCGCGTCCGTACGGTCCCCGGGCTGGAACGTGCTCACTCCCGAACTCTGCAAGATGGCATCGACATTGACGCTGTCAATCGGCGTTCCGCCGCCTGTGACCGTACCGCTCACCGACAGTCCCGTATCCAGGGTGACGGGGAAATTCACATTGGACGTCACCGCCACCGAGGTGAACCGTTTGGCCTGCAGGCGACGCGTCTTCGGAGCCTCGAACTCCAGATCGTAGGTGTTGCCCACGACGACCATCTCATAATTGCCGAAGAAGTTCGACTTGTCGCCCGATGCGAGCACCGTCGCTCCCGTGGAGCTGAGGAAGACATCGATGTCGCAGGCATCGACATTGGCGCCGGTGCCGCTCTGAATATGTCCGCTCAGGATCACGCCCGCCGGCACGGCGGCGTTGACGATCGTATCCATGGCTACGTGGATTCCCGTTTTGATGACGGATGCCAAATGTGTGGCCACCGGCGGCTGGAAGTGCATTTCATAGTTCCCCACAGGGACAATAACTTCATAGAAGCCGGCGCCGTCGGTTCTGTCGCCGGGCGTCACGAGTTTGGCGCGTGTGCCGGCGTCGATCACGTCGATGTCGCAGCTGGCCACGGCTCCTCCCGGACCGCTCACGCTGCCGGACAAACTCAGGCCCGCTTGGAGCGTGAAATCGATCGTCGTATCCTTGTTGACTGGGATGGAAAACCGACGCTCCGCGACCAGGCGGTCGGCGACGTCCGGCTCGACGGTGATATCATAGGTGCCGCGCGGCACGGTCACGATGTAATCACCATTATTATCGGTGTTATCGCTGGGTGTCGTCAGGCGGGTCTTGGTGGCGGCATCGTCGAAGTCAAGATCGGCGCCCGTCACGGGTTGCGAAAACCCATCCCATACCGTGCCGTTCACGAAGACGCCCGCGGGCAGGGACACATCAATTGTCGAGTCGTTGACGATATTGACATTGGTCAGGGACCGGGCGGCCAGCCGCGACCCGGCGTTCTGATCGGCGTAGACAATGTTCTTCAGTCCGGGAGCGATCATCACACCGTAGTTGCCCGAGGCGTCGGTATTGTCATTCGGCGTAAACTCCAGCGTTCCGGTGAGGGCATCGATCACATTGAGATCGACGTTTGGCACCGCGGCGCCCAGCGTGTCGAAGACCGTGCCATCGAGGACCTTGCCGAAAGGCCGCGACACATTCAACGTGACGGTTGTATTGATGGTGACCGCGGTGTAACGCGCCGGCACTATGCCACCCGGCGCCACCGGGGTGACGAACTCGACGTCGTAGGTGCCGTTCGGGACCAGCACGCCGTAATTTCCGCCGGCGTCGGTCAGATTGCCCGTGACGACGATTGGATTACCGGTCGACGACTCAAAGAAATCGACCTTTACGTTGGCGACACCGACATTGTTCGGGTTGGTCACCTTTCCGGTCAGAATCCCTGCCTGCGCGCTCTCGGCGACCGCGGTGAACAGGATTGCGCCGGCGATGAGGAACCCCGAACGGACTTGACGCGGCTTCATTATTCACTCCCTCTCTCAGATGCCATGACACGAACGCTTGACGGGCTGAACATCCGGGCGGTCCAGGGCATCCGCTCCGGCCGCCGCAACGATTTAGAATCTGTATTCCAAGTTGATCTGGCTGAGAAACGCGGCGTGTTTCCTGGATTTGAACGGTAATTCCTCCCAGAAGGGCGGAAATAGCGCCTCCTGCGGTTCGAAGTAACCAAGGACCCCTTTGACGTCCAGCACGCCGAGCAGGCCTGTCATCCCAATGATCACATCGATCTCCCAGCCGACGTGCGGATAGGGAAACAGTTCCTTGACCGGGCGGTTGTTGGACGGATCAATACCGCGGCCGCCAAGATCGTAGAGCGTCAGGTCGGTGCTCTCCAGATCACGCGACACCGTTGGCGAGTATTCCGACTGCCGATATCGGTGATAAACCACATCGACTGACAAGGAAGGGGTCAAGCCCACGCCGGCCCCATAGGTGAGGATGTCGAGGTTTGCCAGTTCGGGATCAAAGATCTCGCCGTAGTACTGGAACGAGACGACGCCGCCGAAGGCGCTGGTGTTGTCCTCATAGCCGGTCTGAATGAACTGGTGGTCGACTCCGGTTGCCTTGGGATCGTCTGAGTTCCCGGAGCCGCGCGCATGAGCCACGGTGACGGAGACGCGACGCGAACCCAGCTGCCTGGAGGCGGTGAGTCCCAGGTCGGTTGCATGGGCGTCGAATCGCCGCCCCTTGTCCCATCCGCCCAGCCAGGCAAGTTCTCCCCACGGACGAAAACCGAAGTAGTTCCCCCGCCACCGCACCCCCGTCCAAATGGGTTCACGGCCGCGCGCATCGGTATCCGTCCGCCAGAGGCGGTACGCTCCGAGCTCGGTGGATGCGTTCACTCGACAGTGCAGGTGGATCAGATAGTCTTTTGTCGTGCGGTATTTGTTGCCGGTGGAATTGTCGAGCGAGTTTATGTAGGCCGCTTCCGCGACGACAGGGTACAGCGGATACGCATAGAACCGCAGCGCGTCCAATTGATCATCGAAGATCCACTCTCGGTATTCGTCGAAATCCTGCCGGCCAATTTGAACGGCGAGCGGCAGAGAGAACGCATCGCGCCAGAGGACAAACGCCTCGTAGAGTTGAATGACTTTCTCTTTTGGCCTGCGGCGCAACGGCGCATCTTCGATGACCGCCGTCTGCCGGGCGCGGAGCTTGGCAAATGCCGTAAGCCGGGCGGGCCCGCGCGCGGTCAATTCAAGCCGGACACTTGGCTCGGCTTCACGATACCGATCGCCGGTTGAATCGCCCGCGGTGAAATCATTCTCGATGCGCTGAATGACTCCCAGCTTGCCGCGCGACCAGATCCAGCCGGCGTTCCACCACGGCCCCGGTTGCCGCGGGTCGCGCGCGGTGACCAGTTCGTCGAACAACCGTTCAGAAGCGGAACGCATATGATCATCAATCCGCGTTGTCGGGGAGACCGCCACGACAAGTCCCGCCACGGATACGGAGTCGATCGCGCCGTCGCGGCCGCGCCACAGACCGGAGACGGGGCCCTCAATCTTGCGGCGGCGGTCGATGTTTTCCGTCTCAATGCGGAGGGCCGACCAGTGTTCCGGGTCGGAGGTGTCAATCTTCACCTTCACCCATTGTCCCCGCCGCAAATTCGTCACACTGCGCAGGCCGGCCGGGACGCGGGTCTGCGATGAAATCGCGACAGTCCGTCCGGCGATACGCATCTGGGATTCCTCTGTCGCGATCCCTTCGATCGGGGCGCGGAGGCTGAGGGATACGGTTTCCCCTTCATCGATTGGCTGGCCGGTGATCAGGAGTGTGCGCGCGGTCAACGGCACACGATGCTCGTACGGCTTGATTGCAACGATCGTACCAGGGGGCAACTCCGGGACCGTCGCCGCCGGAAGCGGCGACGCGCTCAGCAGGAGGATGATCAATATCCCCGCGGAACCAAACGCCACCGTGTCCCGCAGGGCAGGGCGGGTCATCGGTTGATTGCGCAGCGGGGGGAACGCGGTCGTCACGACGTCATTGCTCCTCGGACATGCCGGCGGTGTCCGCGGCTTCGGCGGCGCCGCCCAACGTGCGGAACACCTCCGTCCGGTCCGTCACGATGATCTTCAGTCCTTCGATTTCCAGCGTGTCGGGTGAGCGGCCGTCATACGCCGTCCGGGAAATCGTACCCTTGATCTTGTCCGATGACTTGACACCCTGAGTCCGCAGGTGGCGCGCGCTCCAGTTCCCAAGGCTGTCGACTTTGCAGCTGACTTCGACTCTTGTGTCGGGTTTCAGGCTGCGGAATCCGATGGGCGTGTCCGTCTGGTCGAGAAACTGTGTCTCACGGGTGACCGTGATCCACTGGCCAAAGACGCGAATGGCCTGTCGGATGCTGTCGACCGCCTCAATCGCGCCGCGCAGTTTCGGGCGGCGGGCCGAGGGAAGCAGTTCGAGCTCATCGGCGCGTAGGGCGCCCTCTTTCTCGCGCTCAATTTTAATCTCGGCGGTACTGCCCGCAGTGGCCTGCATGTACGCGGGCGGTTCACCGGCGATTGTCGATCCGACGACGACGCAAAGACAGAGGATGAGGACAACCGACCGAGTCATGAACACCTCCAAGTTAGATGACTGCAACTCGACGCTGGAACCGGCGCGATCGCATCAATGCCGGCACCGAACTGCGCCAACGGGGGCGCCAAAGGTATAAGCAAGCCAGACGCAAGAGCGCACTCGAAGTCCACCATGCGGCGCGCGCGGCAAACTCGGCATCCGGAATGGGATATTGGCTCTGGAACGCCTCGGCACCGCGTTGGAGGCGTCCGCTGTCGCCGGGAGACTGGTGCATTCGCCATTGGAGATGAGCCAGGAAGTTGCCGTAGTCGAGCGCCGGGTCCGCCAGTGACAGGGTGTCGCAATCCAGAAGCACGGCCCGCGTTTCGGAGTACAGCAGTTGCTTGTCGTAGAAGTCCCGGTGGCTTGTCGCCATCGGCGGATTCTCGACGCGCACGCTCCCGGATTGCACATCCGACAGCGCGGCGCGCAGTCCAACCTCCAGGCCGGGATAGAACCGGGTGGTAACGCTCACCAGCCACTCAAGATGTGTCAGTTCATCGTTGGCGGAATACAGGGGGAGCCCGAGGAGACGTGTCGCGTGCAGCTTTTGAAGTGTCCTGCCCGCCAGACCGCAACCGCGCACGAATGCCTCGGTGTCGATCAGATCGTGCAATGATTCGCCCGCCTCATACCGTTGGAACAGCGCGCCGGTCTCCTGATGCAGAAACAGCCCCTTGGGGATGCTGATCCCATCCGATGACTTCTCCGCAAAGCCCTCGTGCGCCAATTGCCGCATGCGAGTCCACAGCGGGAGGGCTTGACGTGTCCGGCACATCTTGACCACGATATTGCCTTTGGAGGGTGTCTTAACCGGAGCGGAGTCGCCTGGCATCCATTGGACCTGCGCCACACAACGCCGACCCAATCGATACCCAAGGATCGTGGCCGGAGTTCCCATTCTTTCGCGTCCATATCCGACGTTTTCCAAAGTCGACTCGTACACGGAGTGAAACTGCTTCGGATCGCAGATCAGATGCAGATACCTCAATTGGGGATCGTGCGGGTAGAGCCACAGCCGGAGCGGGAGGTGCTCCAGCCAGACCGTGTCCGGGAGCCGTTCGGGGCTGTTCGGTTGGTCCGGAGCGCCGTCCGGGAAAAACTCGCCAAACAGGACCGGCGGAGTCAAGGATTCGCGGCTCCGCTCCGCATAGGAAAGGTGGTATTGAATGAGAATCTCGCCGGTCGAGCGCGGCATGACGCGGGGCACGTCGACCGATGCCAGTTCAGCCGCATACGCCGCGCGGACAATGGGCGTTAGGAGCGCTTGCATGGCATCCGCCTGCAGAGAACGTTCCAGCAGCGGGGAGGCGGTCGTGAGTTTCATTGCAGGCGCTCCTGCGCCGCCGCGAGAATGTCCTTCATGGCGGCCCGCCAGTTGGGCTGGAATCGACCGAGGGGGATCACGCCGGCACGGAGGAGCGCGAAGGCAATCCAGCGGGACAGTGCGTGTTGGTCGATCCTGCGGCTGGTGCTCCGCTCATATGCGCTCAGGAACCGCGATTGAACCGTGTCCGGATCCCAGAGCGGACCACCCGGCGGGCCGAGGCGAAGCTGCGCGCAGAAGTTGCCGATGTCCTCGAGCGGGTCACCGTAGCGGGTGCGATCCAGATCGACCAGAGTGGTCCGCGCGTCGGACAGCAGGATCTGCCCAGGATGGAGATCGCCGTGTATCACGGATCGGTTCGCACCTGATATCAGTCCGTCGCGTCCCAATTGATCGGCTATTTCACGCGCCGTGCGCAGGCAATCCGGCGCAAGGCGGCCGATCAATTCCACGGTTTCGAAGAGGCGCGCTTCGTGTCCCGGGTTTGCAGGGATATCGCTTCCCGCCGCGACGCGATGCAGGCGGGCGATCGCGTTGGCGGATCGATTGATCGCCTCCGCTGCGAACGCGGTATTCTCCGACAACAGCAACTGCAGTGTGTCGCCGGGGGCCACCTCGGACACCAGGAGTCCGGCGTCGGGCACGCAGGCGATCGTGCGTGGCAGCGACAATTCCGTCGCATTGTTCAGCCGCTCCGTCAGCCGAGCGATTAATCCGGACAGCTGCGCCGCGCGCACGTCCTCATAGACGCCGAGGAAGACAAACAACTCGTGTTGCTCTGCGGTTCCCAGGCGATGCGCGCGGAAGCGGCACCGCAACACGGCGCGGCGCTCGGGTTTGTAACGAAGCAGCGACAACCGGATGCTGCGGTCGGAGATCCGCCAACTTGCGCTGGGGAAATCGCTCAGATTCTGATAGAAGAGTCGCTGCAATTTTCTGGGCGCGGCGATACCGCGCAGCCCGCTGAGCCGCTCATCATTGGGATACCAGTAGAGGACAGCGTACAGCTCGTCCAACATCTGGACGCTCGTTCCGATTGCGGAAACCACCCAACGAGAGCTCAGCGCCTTGTGACGGGCCTGGGGATATGCCGCCTGCGAGTAGGCCCGCGCGTAGGCATGCACCGTCACGTCGCTCGGCGCTCCCTCGACATGGGCCGTCAGCTCGTAGGCGATTGTGCAATTCGTCGGAGTGCGGAAGCGGAAGTTGGTGATGTGGCAGGCAGTGATCCGCGTCGGGCCGGCCGGAAGTGTCTGCTCCAGGCGTTTGCGCATCGCGCCGGCATCGAGCAAGATCGACAGTCCCGGAATATCGAGCCCGTCCGGAATGTCGACGAAGGAGTCGGTCACAGCGGAGAGGGAATTCATACGGGATTCACCGCCGGGTAGTCGGACGTGTGCCGTGGGTGCTGCGCGTCGTACCAGTTCTGCACGAAGGCCTGGAAACGCCCCGGCTTGCCGGACAGATCAACGGGATCACCCTCGTCGGTGACGCGCCCGTCCTCGACGACGATGACATGATCGGCCAGCTCAAGAAAGTTGAGTCGGTGCGTGATGATCACAAGCGTGCGTCCGTTCCGCAGGGAGAGAAGCGCCTGCTTGGCATGACGCTCGGCGTCAGCATCGAGTCCGGTGGCCGGCTCATCAAAAATCATGATGCGGGAGTCGCGCAGCGCGGCGCGGGCGAACGCCAGTCGTTGTCGCTGGCCTCCCGAGAGTGTCAAGCCGCCCTCGCCGAGCACCGTGTCGTAACCGTTCGGTAGATCCATGATGAATTGATGCGCGCCGACCGACTGCGCCGCGGCGACAATCTGGTCATCCGTTGCCTTGGGCCAACTGAAGGCGATGTTAT
Source organism: bacterium (assembly GCA_035559435.1). Lineage (NCBI taxonomy): Bacteria > bacterium. The sequence continues at coordinate 33,961 of DATMBC010000068.1, read as the reverse complement.
CGCGCACGCTGGCGTGGAACATCGTCACATCCTGAGTCAAGCTGGTGATCTGTTTGCGGAAACTGTGCAACTGGTACTCCCGGTAGTCCCTTTCGTCGATGAGAATGCGGCCCGTCTGCGGTTCGTAAAGCCGCAACAGCAGTTTGGCGATCGTCGATTTGCCCGATCCGCTCGGTCCGATGATGGCCGTGGTCTTGCCGGCGGGGATTGCAAACGACACATTGTGCAGGACCGGGTTGCCGGCGCTGTATGCGAACGTGACCCCTTCGAACCGCGTCGCTCCCTGGAGGCCGAAGGCCGACACCGCGCCGGGATGATCCTCAATCGGCGCCTTCAGATCGAGGACTTCCATGACGCGCTGGGCGGCGACAATCGCCTTCGATGTCCGTGTCGCCAGACGCGCGGTATCGCGGACCGGCCGGTATAATTGACGGATATAGGACATAAAGATCAGCAGGTCGCCGGCGGACAGTTCCTGGGCCAGCACACGTCGCACCCCGAACCAGAGCACCAGGCACAAGCCCAGCGCCGTGACGATCTCGACGGTGCGGGAGAAGGAGGCCTCCAGTCGACGGATCTTCAAGCCCGCCCGCACGTCGCTGGAGATGCCCTTGCTGAATCGCTTCTCCTGCCTTTTCTCCTGAGCGAAGACTTTGGTCAGCGTCATTCCGGCGAATGACTGGTGCACCGCGTCCGCCAGCATGCCCTCCTTGCGCCGCTGTCGCCGTGATTCGGACTTGATGCGGGTCGAAAAATGCGTATTGGCCGCCAGCAAGACGGGCACGATGGACAGAGCGATCAGGGTCAGCTGCCAATCCATCCAAAGCATCGCCACCAGCATTCCCACGACAATCACGATCCTGCTTCCCAGGGTGATGACGATCGAGACCAGAAGATCCTTGAGCAGGTTCAGGTCTCCGGTCAACCGCATCATCAGATCGCCGGTCTCGCGTTGATCGTGATAGGATTGCGGCAGCCGTTGGATGTGCGAGAAGAGCTGCAGTCGGATGCCGCCGACGACGCGATGCCCGACCGCGCCCAGCAGCATCGTTTGTCCGTAGGTCAACAAACCGGAGATGACGGCGATGGCCAGGAGCCCGATGCTGGCCAGAATCAGAATCTGTGTCGTGGACCAATCGCGCAGGGCTGTGCCGCCCCAGCCCACGTGGGCCTGCTGGGGCAACAGGATGTGGTCGAACACGAGCTTCAGCGGCCACGGGCGCGCCATCTCGACCAGCGCAATACCCATGAGACAGGCCGCGCCTCCCAGCAACGCCGGCCTGTGCTCGCGCAGGTGGCCGCCGAAATAGCCGTACACGCGGCGCAATTCGCCGAGCGGAAATCGGGGCCAGCGGAGACGCACTTTCACGCGCCAGACTCCTCGCGCATTCTCGTTTCCGACAGCTGGTTGAACATCGCGATCCAATCGACCATGCGGCGGCGCCACGAGTGCGACGTGAAGGCGTCGTGCCGCGCGCGTTGGGCCAGCCGTCCGGCCAGGTCGGAATCGCCGCGCAGCCGCTCGATGGCGCGCGCCAGGGGCAGCGCTTTGCCCGGTTCGGACAGCAATGCGTTTTCCTCGTGTGTCAGAATACTGGCAATCTGCCCGATGCGCGAGGCGACGATCGGTCGACCCGCGGCCATGTATTCATACACCTTGAGCGGAGAGAAGTAGAAATTCTCCATGCTTGGATACGGTGCGACCAGCACGTCGCAGGCCTGAGTGGCGGACGGGATTTCTTCATGGGGGATGGCGCCCGTCATGACCACCTGCGCCGCGAGGTTCCGCTCCTGCACTTCGCGTTCGAGGGCCGGACGCAGCGGACCGTCGCCGATCAGCAGCAGCCGATAGCGGCTGCGGCTGGGTTCGAGTTGCGCGAAGGCGTCCATCAGGATGTCCAGTCCGTGCCAGGGTTTCAGACTGCCGATGAAGCCGATGCAGAAATCCCCATTCCTTGTCAGACCGCGTGACTCCCGCCAGTCGGAGGCGGAGGCGACCGATTCAAACGCGTCGACGTCGACTCCGTTGGGGATCACGGAGACCGACGCCGCGGGCGCGATGCGTGAAACGTGTGTGGCCAGGGCGGCGGAGACCGTGACGACCTGATCGGCGCTCGCGTAAAGATACCGCTCGATCGCAAGCGCCAGCGGCTCCAATATCAACTGCCGGTGTTCCTTGGCTTCGCGCGCCAGCGGCGCGTTGACCTCCAGCACAAACGGTAGGTCATGCCAGCGCGCGCTCTCACGTCCGGCGACACTGAACAGTGAATAGCGCTCACAGATGATATCGTACCGCTCGTGGGCCAATAGGTCGTTCATGACGTCCTGCGCCGCACGATTCTGGGAGAACTGCCGGGCCTCGTACAGAAGCGTCGCCTCGTCCGCCGCGCTGTCCGGTCGCGGCGCGAAGAATTGCTCGCTTTCCGCGGGAATCTCGACGACACGCACCCCCTCCGGCAGCGTCCCGTGCGGTTTTCCCGCGCGCGCGATCACCACGGTCACTTCCTGTCCGGCGGCAACCAGCGCGCGGGCGAATGCCCGGACATGAATCGACGCTCCCTTTGTCCCCCAGTAAGGGACGCCCGGATCCGCGCAGAGATAGAGGATGCGCATCACGACCGGCCTCGCTGCGGCGGGATCTGAACATCCGCGCCGGCTGGGATCGAACGGCCGCGCTCTCCGGCGCGTTCCTTCAGCCAGCCATGGAGCACGGAGACGTTACGCTGAATGTCGAAACGAGCGGCCGCCTTGCGGAGCCCGCCCTCCCGGAGCCGCGTCCACCGATCGCCGGCGTCGAGGATGCTCTCCAGCGCATCGGCGACCTGCGTCGGCGATTCTGGATCGACCAACAGGCCGTCGGCCCCATCATCGATGATCTCCGGAATGCCCGACAAGCGCGTCGATATCACGGGCAGTCCGCAAGCCATCGCCTCGAGGAGCACCGTTGGCAAAGCGTCTTGATTCCCATCGCTGTCGCGCCGGCAGGGGAGGCAGAGCACCGTGGCAAGGCGCATCAGATCGCGCACCTCCTCTTGATGCCGTGCGCCGGCAAAACCGACCCGGTCGTCAAGTCCCAGCGCGGAAACCAGTTCGCGCAACGCGGCTTCTTCGCGCCCCTGGCCGACGATCAGGCAGCGAAAGTGGAGGTTGCGGCGCTTCAGTTCGCCGCAGGCGCGGATCAGGTCCGCGAACCCCTTTTTTGCCACCAGACGTCCGATCGACAGAATCAGCGCCGGTTGCTCGCGCGGAGTGGCGTTTGCCGGCGAGAAGAACTCACGATTGATCCCATTGTAGAGCACGCGGATGCGCTCGGCGGACACGCCGGGGTGTTCCTCGATGAGAAACCGGCGGTTGAACTCGGACACGGTGACAATGAAGCGCGCCGCGTTGATCTTCGTTGTCAGGAAGTCGCGATCAATCGACTCGGTGAAAATGTCCTTCGCATGCGCCGTGAAGCTGTAGTTGATGCCGCTGATGCGGTGGGCGTAGTAGGCCAAAGAGGCGGCCGCCGAGGCGAAGTGGGCATGCAGGGCATCCAGCGCCAGCGACCGCGCCTTCGCGGCCAGCAGCGCGCCCCAAAAGACCAGATCCAACTCGCTGCCGTTGCCCCGCAGCGTGACCTCCTCCACCAACGTCCACAGCCGATCGCGGTCGGAGGCCAGTGCCGGCCACTCCTCCGGCAGCCAGGTCCACCACCGCTTTGCCTCGCGTTCATCGAGATAGATGACCCGGGCGCGCAGACTCGACAGCGCCGGGTGAAACCGCCCTTCGTTTGGCTTCAGCATGGAAAAGATCGTGACGTCGGCGCCCTGCCGCTCCAGTTCGAGGATCTCCTGCAGCACAAACGTTTCGGAGAACCGCGGGAACATGCGGACGACGTAGCCGATGCGAAGCGTATCGCTCACTGTCCGTCCCCTTTTCCAATGGCGATGGCTGACTCCAGCACAATGCGGACAGCCTGCTTCGCGCCGTCGGTGCGCACGTGGCCATCGCGACGGGCGGAGTCCAGCGCTGAGGCGGGCGCGTCGAGAATGCCGCGCGTCGCGCGGTAGAGATTCTCACATGTCAAGTCCGACACCCTCAACATACGCACGATGCCCATCTGGTGGAGGCGATGAGCGCGGATCAACTGCTCGCGCCGGGGGGATTCGCGGGGAATGATCAGCGCGTCTTGCGCATACGCGAGCAACTCCGCGACGGCGTTGTACCCTCCCATCGACACGACACAGGAGGCTTTTTTCATCAACGCCGGGACATTGTCCACGAATGAGCGGACTGTCACGGGCAGCCCTTGTGCGCACTGTTCGATTTCAACGATAGCGTCCGCGGGGAGCAGGGGGCCGGGCAGCAGAACGGTGTCAAAACCGACGTCGCCGCGATGGCGGCGCAACATCTCCAGGAACGCATCGACAATGTGCCGTCCATCCTCCCCGCCGCCGACGGTGACGAGAACGTACGGCCTGGCGTCCGAGTCGACCGTTGCTCCCTCGGCCGCGGGGTCGGCGTCTCCGGCCAGGTAACCGCAGTACTGCGCCGATGGCGGCAGGCAGTACTCGCCGACCGTGTCGAAGATGTTGGAATGCCCATACACAATGATCCGATCGAACAGCGCGTCCAGCGCCTCATAGGTGCCGTTGTGGCGCCATTGCGCGCGTATCCAGTCCGGCTCATCGATCACATCGCGCAGTCCGAGCACCGCCGTCACGTCGGCACGCTTCCGGAGCCGTTTCAGGGTCGGGAGGATTTCGCCTTTCAACCCCAGGGGCGCATGGTCGACGAGCAGCACGGTGGGCCCGAACTGTCGGGCCGCGGTTTCGATGAGCGAGGCGCGCAACCGTATGATGTCGTCGATATCCGCATGGAGCGAACGCGCCGCGTACTCGTCCACGCCGGTCTTGACCACCGCGGGCAGCTTGATGTAATCGGCGCGGTCGGGCAGGGAGAAGCGGTGCGCCAACGGCGAGCCCGTCATCAGCAGGGTCGTGCTGTCGCCGGCCTGCCGGCTGAATTCGCGGGCCAGCTTCAGGCAGCGACGGAAATGCCCCAGCCCAAACGTATCGTGCGAATAGATCATCACACGAATCGCGGGCCGGGCCTGAGGCCGCGCAGAGATCGCCTGATGGGCCGCCGCGGGAGCCGGAGAATCCGTTTGTATCAACGGTGCGCTCATTCGGGTATTCCCTGGCTCTGAATCAACGACGTCCCATCCCGATGTATTCAAAACCGGCGCGCTGCAGCGTTTCGGGGCTCAGGTGATTGCGCGCGTCGACGATCACCGGCCGAAGCATTCGATCGTGCACCAATCGCCAGTCCAGCAGCTGGAATTCGGGCCATTCGGTCATGACAGCGACGACGCTGGCTCCGCTGGCGACATCTTCGGCCCGATGGCACAGCGTGATTTGGGGCAGAACCCTGCGCGCCTCGTCCATCGCCACCGGATCGTAGGCTTGAACGAGCGCCTGCTGTTGCAACAGCATCTCGATGATGCTTTTGGCGGGTGAGTCGCGCATGTCCTGTGTCTGGGCTTTGAAGGACAGGCCGAGTATACCGATGCGTTGTTGGGCGAGACTCCCGCCCGCGGCGAGTCGAATCTTCGCCAGGACCCGCTCCAGCTGCCGCTCATTTGCCGCCTTCACCGCGGGGGCCAATTCGAGTTTGGCGCCGTTACGTTCCGAGAAGGAAATGAACGCGTCGAGGTCCTTGGGCAGGCAGGAACCACCGAATCCCGGGCCGGCGTCGAAGTATTCCGCGCCAATACGGGGATCCAACCCCATCGCATAGGCGACATCGCCGATATCGATGGCGAGCGCATCACAGACCGACGATAGCTCATTGACGAAGGAGAGTCGGGTCGCCAGGTAGACATTGGATGCGTACTTGATTAGTTCGGCCGTTTCATTGCTCGTCACAACGATGGGCGCGGGGCGCGCCAAGCCCGCCCGGTACGTCTGCACGACGCGGTCGGCGGCGTCGGGACACGACGCCCCCACCACAACGCGCTGCGGGTGGAAGAAATCATAGACCGCCGTGCCTTCGCGCAGGAATTCGGGATTGCTGACGACGGGAATCGGCTCCGCTCCATCGTCATGGGGGTTCAGCATGCGGCGGACACGCGCCGCCGTGCCGACCGGAACCGTGCTTTTGATCGTCACGATTTGCCCGGCGGCGAGGATCGGGCCCAGGTCACTTATCAAAGTATCCAGGGCCGTCAAGTCGGCTCGGCCATCGGCGCCGGACGGGGTGCCCACGGTGATAACCAGAATGTCCTGCCCGGCAACGGCTTGGCGGAGATCGGTCGTGAAGCGCAACCGGTCACGCTCGAGATTGGCGCGCACCAATTGCGGCAAACTCTGCTCGTAGATCGGAATTCGTCCCGCCGAGAGATCCGCGGCTCTCTGTGCGTCCTTTTCGACGCAGACCACGCTATGCCCGGTCTGCGCCAGGCAAGCGGCCGTCACCAATCCCACAAATCCGCCGCCGATGACGCAGACGCTTGTGCCGGTCGAGGGCGCGACATTTTCTGCCCGGGTCAACCAGCTTAGTTCCGTCACACGCGACTGCGTGCCGGCGATGTCGATTGCACCGATTCCAGAGGTGGCATTTGACCGCATGTGGTCCTCCACAGCGTCACAGCCATGGCAAAGGACGTGCCAATCGTGGACCGGCCAGATTGTGCCATAACCAGTTGTCCGACAACAAACGGTGAGACCGGGTCAATCTTGAGTCGAGAGGTAGTATTTGCTGTAATCAACCAACTGGTCGATTACAACCATCGGCGTCGTCCGCTGACGGAAGCCGACTAACCGTTATCGAGTCGGTGTTTCTGGATGCGATAACGGAGGGCTTCGCGGCCGATTCCCAGAAGTCGCGCGGCTTCGCTGACGTTGCCGCCGGAGACTGTCAGGGCTTGAATGATGGCCTCACGCTCCAGTTCATCCAGCGTCTTGCGCTGCGGGGAAGCGGAATCTCCGGATGCTTTCACCGTACGGCTATCGTTGGGGAGGCCCAGGTCTTCCGGTGTGATCTCAGGGCCATGACTCAAGGCAACAGTGCGGTCGATGACGTGGTCAAGCTCGCGGAGATTGCCCGGCCATCGGTAGCAGACCAGCAAATCTTTCGCGGCCTGCGAGAATGCCAGCGGCCCGGTTCCGTATTTGCGCCGCGACCGTTGCAGAAAGTGATTCGCCAGGAGGATCACATCATGCCCGCGATCCCTGAGCGGCGGCATGACAATGGAGAAGTGATGCAGTCGGTGGTAGAGATCCTCGCGGAATCCGCCGCGTTGAATCAATTCGGGCAGATCGCGGTTTGTCGCCGCCATGATGCGCACGTTCACCGGGACGTCGCGCAGACCGCCAATGTGACGCAACGTCCGCCGCTCGATCACTTGAAGCAGCTTGACCTGCGCCTCCATCGGAAGATCGCCGATTTCGTTCAGGAAGATCGTGCCGCCCTCGGCGGCTTCGAACAGCCCGCGTTTGGACTTGTGCGCCCCGGTGAAGGCGCCGCGCTCATACCCGAACAACTCGGCCTCCTCCAACCCGCGCGGCAGGGTCGGACAATTGACGTCGATGAACGGCTGAGAGGCGAACTTGCTCCGGTAATGGATGTAGCGGGCCAGCGTGTCCTTCCCGGTTCCCGTCTCCCCGGTGATGAGGATGGCGGGGCACTCTCCGGCGCGGGATATATTCAACTGACTCAGACGGTTGGCGATTGCCAGCAGGCGTTGCATTGCCTCGCTGTCGCCGAGCATCTGGTCCGCCGAGGACAGCTCGACATCACGCTGCTCGTAGTAACGGAGGCGCTCCCGCAGGCGCGCGTTGGACAGCGCGCGCTCGATGGTCAGCCCGACCTCTTCCAGGTCCAGCGGTTTGCGCAGGAAGTCCGCTGCGCCGGCGCGCATGGCCTCCACCGCCGAAGCCACCGTACCGTAAGCCGTCGCAATGATGACCACCATCCCCGGGTCAAACTCCATGATCTGCGCGAGCGCCTGTAACCCCGACATGCCGGGAAGCTGAAGATCGAGAAGCACCACATCCGGCGGAGAAGACTTCAGCAGGCGCAACCCGTCTTCCGCGGTGCCCGCCACCGAACAGTCGTGGCCCTTCTGCGTCAGCGAGCGGGCCAGCGCCTTTGCCAGCAGCAGTTCGTCGTCAATGATGATTATCTGTGCCATGCTCGTCCTCGGGAATCGGACAACGAATCGTGATCGACGTTCCCATGCCGGTCCGGCTGCTCACGTCGATTTCCGCCAGATGCAGATCGAGGATCTTCTTGGCTTGGGCGAGTCCCAAGCCGCTGCCGCCGGGCTTGCCGGTCACGAATGGCTTGAAAATGTTCGGTTGCAGCGGCTCCGGGATTCCAGGACCGGCATCCGTCACGGTCACCGCGGCCCAGGCGCGGTCCTCGGCCGGCCGGCATTCGGTCGTCAATCGGATGATGCCACCGTTCGGCGAGGCCTCGATGGCGTTGGCCACCACGGCATGCAGCGCCTGCTCGAACAACGCCTCGTCCGCCGACACCACCGTCTCACCGGCGCGATACGAGCAGGCGAACCGGATACCGCGGGCGGCCGCCTGTGGCTGCGAAGTCTCCCGCACGGAATCGACCAGCGCGTCGAAGCGAACACGAGACGGCGTGAGGGACATGGGACGGGCAAAATTCAAAAGCCCCGCAATCCACTGCTCCATCTTGTCGACGCAGCCGATAATGTCTTTGAGTGTCGCTTCGATGCCGGGGTTGCTCGACGTTTCGCCCAGGGCAACCTGTGCGGTCATCCGAATACTTGCCAGCGGGTTACGAATGTTGTGCGCAGTAAAGGCCGCCACTTCTCCGATGGCGGTAAACCGCTCATTGACACGCAATTGCTGTTGCAGGGTCGAGAGCGACCGCGCCATTTCGTGGACGGCCCTGGCGACCGTCTGCCATTCGCGCTCCGAGCGTGGCCGGATGCGCACGTCCAGGTGCCCCGCGCCGATCCGCTCGGCGGCATGTTCCAGATCCTCCATGGGTTTTGTCACCCAGCGACGCAGCAACACCACCATGATAACAAACTGCAGGACCGTCAGAGCGGCGGCGGCTCCGGTCATGGTAACGGCCAGGGATCGGATGTCGTCGGCTTCGGCCAGGTAGCGGCGGTTGTTGTCACGGAAGTACTGTTCCATCGCGAGCGCCGCATCATCCACTTCATCGCGAATTTCCGTCAACCGGGCCTGCGGCCTCTCCGCATCCCCCGCGGCGGCGGCCAACGAATCCGGTTGGAACTGTTGCTGGAGGATGACCTGGAGCTCCCGATACACTTCAACGAATCCGTTGATGTGATCGAGCTCCAGGACGCTGTCGGCTGACTGCGCCGCCTGGTCCCGCAGGGTGCCGATGAATCGCTCGATGAGATCAGGCAGGGCGCGCGATCGTTCGGCGTCCGGTCCCGGATCACCTTCAGCGAGTTCACGAATGGCCCAGCGGAGGCGTTCGGCGACGACCCCCTGTTCGTAGGAGCGCGCCATCTCCTGCGCCGTTCTCCGCCAGCGCCGCGCCGCCCCATGCCCTACAACGACCAGCCCAATGACCACCAACAGCATGGTCGCGTAGCTGCCGAGGAGTTTTGTGCGAAGCGTCATATTGCGGTGTATGCCCGTTTTGCCCACGGCCGAGCGGCAATCGGGTATCCAGTCACGGCCTGCCCCGCCGGACAAAATCGCTGTCTTGACCGCGCCCGGTCCAGCAAAACATCGAAATCCGCGCAAGACGGTTGACTTCAGGGCCTCCGGTTGCCTAAGGTGCCCGCCACGATGCCTGGAGAGCGCTGCCTGGTAACCGGAGGCGCCGGATTCATCGCCTCACATGTTGTCGATCTGCTGATCGCGGAAGGCCATGACGTCGTTGTGGTGGATGATTTGTCCACCGGACGCTCGGAGAACGTCAATCCCAAAGCCGAGTTTCATCAGGCGGATGTGCGGCATTTGGACCGGATACGTCCGCTCTTCCGCGGCTGCCGCTGGATCTTCCATGGGGCGGCCTGGCCGCGCATTCAACCGTCGTTTGACGATCCGGACACACACGAGCAGATCAACGTCATTGGCACGATTAACTGCCTGCGGGCCGCGCTGGAGGCGGGCGCAACGCGCTTCCTCTATTTTGGATCATCGGCGGTGTACGGCACCCCCGACGAGATACCGACCACCGAGCAGGCCCCCATCCGCTGCTACAACCCCTACGCCTTGCAGAAGTACACCGGCGAGCAGTACAGCCTGATCCTCGGTCGGAATTGGGGTGTGCCGGCCGTCGGGCTGAGGATGTTCAACGTCTACGGACCGCGATCCTATAATGTAGGCAGGCCCAACTCGGCCTACAGCCCGGTCATCGGCATCTTCCACCACCAGCGCCGCCAGGGGAAGCCCCTGACGATCACCGGGACCGGCGAGCAGTCGCGCGATTTTGTTCACGTGTACGATGTTGCCCGCGCCTTTTACCTGGCGGCAAGATCGACTGTCAGTTATGAGGTTTTCAACGTCGGAGCGGGCGAGACTTACAGTATCAATGCCATCGCGACATTAATGTCGGACCAGAAGGCCTACATCCCTGAGCGGCCCAACGAGGCGCTCATAACGCATGCTGATGTCTCGAAGATCAGACGCATGCTCGGCTGGGCTCCGCAGATTCGGCTGGATGACGGACTGACGATGCTCGACGACGATCGGCCATCCCCCGGGTGATCCGCATGATTCCGGTCGATGTCTCAGCGTCGGCCCTCGGGGTCGTTTCCGCCTCAAGTTGAGCGCTTGAAGGCCTAAGTTCGAATACTCGCCTGACAACTCGCGATACCAAGCACTGTGGACTCACCCCGCCACGTGATCCTTTTTGGATTAAGCCCAAAGCAACGGACGTGGCCGACCCATGGAACGGGTCGGCTCTATTCGCGTTTATGAGGGCGCGTGGCAAAGGGTTAGGGGAGAGGTGGCTTTCCCCCATCGTTGGGCCAGTCATAACCTCATAGTGTCGATCATGCGTTCATACCCGTTCATGGTTGTCTGCCAACGCCACAGGCGACTCTTGACGTTGTGATTTGTGTGACGATAGGCATTTGACTTTGTCTAAGCCAAGACGTATTCTAAATGCATGACCGACGCCATTGCGATCCTGCGACAGGGCGGGATTCAGCCGACGCCGCAGCGGATTGCCGTTGCCAAGTGCGTGCTGGGCAGCCGGGCGCATCCGACCGCCGAGGATGTGCTGCGCGCCGCGCGGAAGGCGTGCCCGACCGTCTCGCGCGCGACTGTCTACAACACGCTGAATCTGCTGGTCGAAAAAGGCCTCGTCCGCATGCAGACGATCACCGAAGGGGCGGTAGTCTTTGATCCCAATGTGCGGAAGCATCATCACTTCATCGATGCCGACACCGGCGAGATCCACGACATCCCGTGGGATCAACTGGATGTCAAAGGGAAGGACAAACTGCGGGATTACGAAATCCTGGAGTTCCAGGTGATCTTGCGCGGACGACGGAAACGGAAGAAATGAACCTGTCTACTGCCAGACGCTTCCCAGCGAAGCGCGTTTTTTGGTTGTTCATAATGCAGAAGGAGCGAATGAGTCATGGAAAGCACGGGCAAGTGCCCGGTCATGCATGGGCCGTACGCCCACCGGGCCGGGGCAAGCGCGGCCAACCAGCATTGGTGGCCGAATCAGTTGAATCTCAAGATCGTCCATCAGAATCCGCCGATGATGAATCCCCACGGGGAGAAGTTCAATTATGCCGAGGAGTTCAAATCACTCGACTTTCCGGCGCTGAAGCGGGATCTCCGCGAGCTGATGACCAAGTCGCAGGACTGGTGGCCGGCCGACTTTGGCCACTATGGGCCGCTTTTCATCCGCATGTCCTGGCACGCGGCGGGGACCTACCGCATCAGCGATGGGCGCGGCGGCGCCTCGGCGGGCACTCAGCGTTTCGCGCCCCTCAACAGCTGGCCCGATAACGCCAACCTCGACAAGGCGCGCCGGTTGCTCTGGCCGATCAAGCAGAAATACGGGCGGAAGATCTCCTGGGCCGATCTGCTGGTGCTGGCGGGGAACGTGGCGTTGGAATCGATGGGGTTCAAGACCTTCGGGTTCGGCGCCGGGCGTGAGGATGTCTGGGAACCGGAGGAGGACATATACTGGGGACCGGAGACCGAGTGGCTCGGCGACAAGCGTTACAGCGGCGACCGTGAACTGGAAAACCCGCTCGCGGCGGTGCAGATGGGATTGATCTACGTGAATCCCGAAGGGCCCAACGGCAACCCGGACCCGGTGGCCTCAGGACGCGACATCCGCGAGACTTTCCGCCGCATGGCGATGAACGACTACGAGACGGTGGCGCTCATCGTCGGCGGACACACATTCGGAAAGTGCCATGGCGCCGGCGACCCAGCGCTGGTGGGACGCGAGCCCGAAGGCGCCGGCATGGCGGAACAGGGGCTTGGCTGGAAGAGCGCCTACAAGAGTGGCAAGGGCGGCGACACGATCACCAGCGGTCTGGAGGGCGCCTGGACCAGCAATCCGACAAAGTGGGACAATGAATACCTCGAGAATCTGTTTGGCTATGAATGGGAGTTGGTGAAAAGCCCGGCCGGGGCGCATCAATGGACGCCCACCGCGGCTTCAAAGGCGCGCCGGGCGCCCGCCGCGCATGATCCATCGAGAACCGAGCCGCTGATGATGACGACCGCGGATATGGCGTTGCGGATGGACCCGATCTACGCGCCGATTGCGAAGCATTTCCTGGAACACCCGGAAGAACTGGCCGATGCGTTTGCCAAGGCCTGGTTCAAGCTGACGCACCGTGACATGGGACCGATCGCGCGTTACCTGGGGCCCGAGGTTCCCTCCGAGACTTTGATCTGGCAGGATCCGGTGCCGCCGGTCGATCACGAATTGATCGGCACAGCCGAGATCGCCGAACTCAAGCGGAGGATCCTTGCGTCGGGATTGTCGATTGCGCAGTTGGTCACTACCGCGTGGGCGTCGGCGTCGACATTCCGTGGCAGCGACAAACGCGGCGGCGCCAATGGGGCGCGTATCCGGCTGGAGCCGCAACGGAATTGGGCGGTCAACGAACCGGCCAAACTGGCGGCGGTCCTGAAAACGCTGGAGGCGATTCAACGCGAGTTCAACGGGGCGCAGCGGAACGGAAAACGGGTCTCGTTGGCGGATCTGATCGTGCTGGGCGGGTGCGCCGCGATCGAGAAGGCCGCGACAAACGCCGGGTTTGACGTGACCGTGCCGTTTGCGCCGGGACGCACCGACGCGTCGCAGGAGCAGACCGATATCGACTCCTTCGCGGTGCTTGAGCCAAAGGCCGATGGGTTCCGCAACTACCTGGGCAACGGACACAAGCGGATGCCGGAGGACTTCCTGCTTGATCGGGCGCAGTTGCTGACGCTCACCGCGCCGGAGATGACGGTGCTGGTCGGCGGCCTGCGCGTTCTGAACGCCAACTTCGGGCAGTCCCCGCACGGCGTCTTTACCCGGCGGCCGGAATCGCTGACCAACGACTTCTTCGTCAATCTGCTCGACATGGGCACGACCTGGAAGGCAACTTCGGCGGCGGAGGAACTCTTCGAGGGGTATGACCGTGCGAGCGGACAGCGGAAGTGGACCGGGACCCGTGCCGATCTCCTCTTCGGCTCGAATTCACAACTGCGGGCGGTGGCGGAGGTCTATGCCTGCGACGACGCGAAACGGAAGTTCGTCGATGACTTCGTGGCGGCGTGGGTCAAGGTGATGAATCTTGATCGCTTCGATTTGGCCTGAGCCGGCCAATCACACAGACAGCCGGGAGGTCGGACGCCGCGACCTCCCGGGTATTCTTGCTGTCGATGTCAGTGTAAGCAGTCCGTTGAGCGTCTGTCGCAAAGTGGCGGCGACGATCCTCCGGCGCAGACCCGCGCCCGTCTCTAGTCGGGTTCCATAGCGCGGGGATTCCTCCAGCAAAAGGTGGCCCTCGAATTCGGCCGAGGCGGATTCGAACCGGACGTGGCACGTGCGGTGTTGAAGCTGCCCGCTGGTGAAGATGTGATGGCGGCGCCCCGGTGGGGCGACGGCCATGACCCGATGGCGAATGACACTATCACCGTTGCGGAACTGTCGGTGCGATGGCAGATTGCGCGGCAGGGATTCGTCTGTCAAAATCGATCCTCTTGTCGCATAATTGGTTGACTGTGGCCGGAGCGAAGGGCAACGATGACGTCCGGTCCCCACGGGGACACACAGCGAAAGTGCGCCGGCTGCGCCCATGGCGCGGGCCGGAGATGATCAGAAGGAGTTCGTGGCGATGAGCATCAGTCAACTGGCCCGGTCGATTGCCGAGTCCCCCACCCTGCGGCTCAACGAGCAGGCGCGCATCCTGCGCGAAAAAGGGGAACCGGTGATCCATCTCGGCGCCGGCGAACCAAAAAGCAAGATCCCGATGGAGGCCATCCGCAACGCGGCAGCGCAGATCACTTCCGGCGAGGTGCGCTACACCCCCACCGACGGGATCCCGGAATTGAAGAAGGCGATCATCCGGTACATGGAGGAGAACTACAACAAGGTGGTCGGCCCGGAACATGTGATCGTCTCCGGCGGCGCCAAGCAGGCGCTCTCCGTCTTGCTGACCGTGTTGATCAACCCCCAGGACGAGGTGATCATCCCGGCGCCGTACTGGGTGAGTTACCCGGAGATGGTGAAGATGGTCTACGGCGTGCCGGTGATCGTGCACGCCGAGGACGGCCGGTTTCAGCCGCGCGCGCAGGACATCAAGGCCGCGGTCAGTTCGTACACCAAGGCGATCGTTCTCAACAGCCCGAACAACCCCTCCGGGGCGGTGTACGCCGATGAGTTCATCGCCGAGATGGTCGATTTCTGCGAGACCAAGGGCATCTATCTCATCTGCGACGACATCTACCACAAGTTGATCTTCGACGGCCGCGCGTTCACGCCGGCCTATAAGTTCGCCAAGGCCAACCTGGAAGAGTCGAAAGTGATCGTCATCAACGGGGTCTCCAAGCTTTACGCGATGACGGGGTTCCGGATCGGCTGGACGGTGGCGCCGAAGAAGATCATCGAGGTGATGATCAATGTGCAGGCGCAGACGACCTCGTGTCCCTCGACCATCTCGCAGGTGGCGTCGGTCGGCGCGCTCAACGGGATTCAAAGCGGGATCGAGAGTCTGCGGCTGACGCTGCAGAACAACCGCAACGTGATGGTGCAGGAACTGCGCACGCTGGACGGGGTGCGCGTGACGGTGCCCGAGGGCACCTTCTACTGCCTGCCGGACTTCCGCGCCTACAACCAGAACTCGGTGGCGCTCTCGGAATTTCTGCTCAACAAGGTGCGGGTGGTGAGCGTCCCGGGCAAGGAATTCGGGATGGAAGGGCACCTGCGGCTGAGTTATTGCGGCACCATCAAGGACATCACCGAGGGCGTGGCGCGCATCAAGTGGGCGCTGGATCCCAACGCGCCCAACGAACTGTTCCTCGGCGACCGGAAACTGGTGAGGGATTGGCTATGAAGTTCTATATCGATATCAAGACGCCGGCGCAGGACATCGCCACCGAGCGCGCCAGCGACTTTCGTCTGAAGGACCAGGGCTTCGGCAAGCTGCATCGGGTCTACTGGAATCTGCGCACCGCGCCCCTGTACGAGGAGGCGGTCTTCCGCCGCGAGGGGCAGATTGGCTACCGGGGGCCGTTCATCGTCAACACCGGCAAGCACACCGCCCGCGCCGCCAACGACAAGTTCATCGTGCGCGAAGCCTCCACCGACGCCCACATCTGGTGGGGGAAATACAACCGTCCCTTCAGCCCCGACAAGTTCAGCGCGGTGATGAACCGTCTGCAGGCCTACTTGCAGGACCGCGATGTCTTCGTGCAGGACTGCTATGTCGGCGCCGACCCCAACTGGAGATTGCCCATCCGCGTGGTCACCGAGCTGGCCTGGCACAGTCTGTTTGCGCGCAACATGTTCATCCCGGTCAATTCGCTGGAGGAACAGCGCCGCCATGTCCCCGAATTCACCATCATCTCGATTCCGTCGTTTAAGGGCGCGCCGGAGATCGACGGCACGCTCAGCCCGACCTTCATCCTGCTGAGCTTCGAGCAGAAGCTGGTGCTGATCGGCGGCACCGGCTACGGCGGCGAGATCAAGAAGTCGGCGTTTACGATTTTGAATTACCTGCTGCCGCTGCAGGGCGTGTTGAGCATGCACTGTTCGGCGAATGTGGGCAAGAACGGCGACTCGGCGCTGTTTTTCGGGTTGTCGGGCACCGGCAAGACCACGCTGTCGGCCGATCCGCGGCGGCGGTTGATCGGCGACGACGAGCATGGCTGGAGCGACGACGGCGTGTTCAATTTCGAGAACGGATGCTACGCCAAGGTGATTGCGCTGTCGCCGACCGCCGAGCCGGAGATCTTTGCCTGCACCCGCCGCTATGGCACCATTCTGGAGAACGTGATCTTTGATCCGGTCAGCCGGATTCCCGATCTGGACGATGACAGCCGCACCGAGAACACGCGGGCCTCCTATCCGCTCGACTACATTGACAACGCGGTGCCGGAGAAGATGGCGGGTCATCCGAAGAACATCGTCATGCTCACCTGCGACGCCTCCGGCGTGATGCCGCCGATCGCGCGCCTGACTCCCGATCAGGCGTTGTACCATTTTATTTCCGGCTACACCGCCAAGGTCAGCGGCACCGAAATTGAGATGGGCAAGGAGCCGGAGATCACCTTCAGCGCCTGCTTCGGCGCGCCCTTCATGGTGCACCATCCGTACTACTACGCCGACCTGCTCAAGCGCAAAATCCTGCGCTATAACGCCTCCTGCTGGCTGGTCAACACCGGCTGGACCGGCGGTCCCTACGGGGTTGGCAAACGGATCAGCATTCGCTACACGCGCGCGCTGCTGGATGCCGCCCTGGAAGGCAAACTCGACAACGTCGAGTATTACCAGGATCCGGTCTTCGGCTTTTCGGTGCCCAGGACCTGTCCCGAGGTGCCCGATCAGGTGCTGCGTCCGGAGAGTTCCTGGGCGGACAAGAAGATGTACCAGCAGAAGTATCGCGATCTGGCAATGCGCTTTGTCGACAACTTCAAGCAGTTCAAGGATGGCTGCCCGCCGGAGATTGTCGCCGCGGGCCCCAAAGTCTGACCCCGCGCCCGCTGATTCCCCAGGGGCCGGTCCGTGCGGACCGGCCCCTCCGCTTTCCGGAATTGCCTCTTTTGCGGCATTGTGTATCTTGGATTCAACTCTGCCCCCATCCGGGGGACGTCGACAGTTTGTGCTGACATAACCCAAGGCGGCATGTCGCCGCCGGGACAGGCGTGTGTGCCTCCCTGGTCACGCACGGTCCTCCGTGTTGCGGCCCGTTGAGCACAGCCACGCAACAATCGGGAGGCAACCGGTTGCGATGACAAGCGGCGCGACGGCACCGGCGAACGGAACATATGGCGATCTGCGCGTCTGCCAGTGGATCATCATGTTGGCGGCCGCCGGCGTGCTGATCCTGGAAGTGGCGATCACGCGGCTGTTCTCGGTCTTGATGTACTATCACTTCGGCTTCATGGCCATCTCGCTGGCGATGTTCGGCCTGGGTGCGTCGGGGCTGTGGCTGTTCGGATTTGAGGATCGCTATCCGGAGCGGCGCTTCCGCGGCAGCGTGGCCTTCTGGTCGATGGCGGCCGCAGTGAGCGCGGCCGCGGCATTGGCGGTCATTCTGCGCATTCCCATCACGTTGGAGTACTCCAACGCCAATGTCGGACGGCTGCTGTTGATCTACGCCGCGTTGCTGGTGCCCTTCTTCTGTGCCGGGATGGCGATTGCGATCATTCTCTTTCGTCGCACGCGGGAGGTGTCGCGGCTGTACTCCTGGGATTTGGTCGGCGCGGCGATTGGGGCGGTGCTGACAGTGGCGCTGTTGAATGTGTTCGGGGCCATCGCCACGTGCCTGATCGCGGCGGGAATCCTGGCGGCCGCGGCGCTGCTGGCGGGTTGGAGCAGCGGCCGCCTGCGGCTGACGGCCGCGGCGCTGTTGGTGCTCGTCGTGGGCGTGACGGTGGTCAACCAATGGGTCGCGGTCTTCCCGTTGAAGTATCTCAAGGGCCGTCCCAAGGAGCCGGTCGCCTTTGAGCGCTGGAACGCGTACTCGTATATCACGGTGCAGAATCCGCCCGGCCGCGGTGATCTGGCGCGGATCGAAATCGACGCCGACGCCGCCACCTTCATTCTCAAGGACCCGTTTGCGGCGATGACGCCGGAGCAGATCCGTGCGTCGGTGGCGCGCACCTGGGCCTCGTCGCTGCCGCACGAGTTGGCCGGCACCGGACGGGTGCTCATCATCGGGCCGGGCGGCGGGCTGGATGTGGTCTTCGCGCTGGCTTGGGGCGCGCGGCGGATCGACGCGGTGGAGCTCAACGGCATCATCGCTGACGACATCATGCGCGGGCGCTACGCCGGCTTTTCCGGCCGCCTCTATGATCGTCCCGACGTCAATCTGGTGGTGGCCGAAGGCCGCTCGTTTGTGCTGCAGAGCCGCGCGCGCTACGATCACATCCAATTGACGCTGGTCGATACCTGGGCGGCGACCGCGGCGGGCGCCTTCAGTCTCACCGAGAATCATCTCTACACGGTGGAGGCGTTTGCCGACTACCTCGCGCATCTTGAAGACGACGGCATCCTATCGATCACGCGCTGGAACTTTCCCAAGCCGCGCGAGGCGCTGCGGCTGATGACGACGGCGTTTGCCGCCGCCGAGCGTCAGGGAATCGCCGATCCCGCGCGGCACATCATCATCGCGTCGATTCCCCTGCCGGGCGCCGGGCTGGAGATGGCCAGTTTCATCTTCCGGCGCGCGCCGATATCACGCGCCGATCACGAAACGGTGATGAACCGCCTGACGGCCACCGGCGGGCATTTGCTCTACTCGCCGTTTGAGCGCATGTGGAACGCCTACGACGATTTCGCCCGTGCCGCCGACCGCGCCGCCTTCATCGCCGGGTATGAGTACAACGTGACTCCGGCGACCGATGATCGGCCGTTTTTCTTCAACATCATCCGCGCCGGCGATCTGCGCGGTCTCTTCGCGCTCGAATTGGAGTCGCGGAAGAACAATCTTGGTATTCTCAATCTGATTGTGGTCGCGGCGGTTTCGGTCCTCCTGGTCGGATTGTTCTTCCTGGGGCCGCTGTTGACATTGCGTCGCGGACGCGACCTCTGGCGAATGCGCGGCGGCGTGCCGATGATGTCATACTTCATTGCCATCGGATTGGGGTTCATCCTGGTCGAAGTTGGATTGATCCAGACTTTCGTCCTCTATCTCGGTCATCCGGTGCATGCGCTGACGGTGATTCTCAGCGCGCTTCTGGTCAGCGCCGGCGCGGGGGCGTTGTACAGCCGGCGGCTGTCGGTGGAGCGCTGCCGACGGTATCGCGGCGGGCGATTGGCGGCGATCGTCGGCGCCATCCTGCTGGCGCAGGCGCTGCTGCCCGCACTGTTGAGCGCGACCTTCGTATTGCCATTGGGCGCGCGTGTGGCGATTACAGTTTTGCTGCTGGCGCCTCTGGGCTTCCTGTTGGGGCAGCCGTTCCCGATCGGGCTCAAGCACGTTGAGAGCCGCCGCCATGACATGGTGCCCTGGGCGTGGGGCCTCAACGGCGCGGCTTCGGTGCTGGGGTCGGTGGCCGCCATCGCCTTGGCGATGCTCTGGGGGTACCGTGTGGTGGTCATCGTCGGCGCGGGCTGCTACGCGCTGGCATGGCTGTGTCTGTGGCGATCGCCGGGGGAGCCGGATGCAATGGCTGCGGAGGGCGCACCGAGCGATGTCATTCTCACCGCGCTGCGACGACACGCCTGACAAAACTTTGCCGGTTGGCGATTGCGGCGTGACTCCCGCGCCGGGAGCGGTTGCTATCTTTCCCCTCGCAGGCGGGCACCGCGGCGCTCTGCCGTCCTCGCGTCTGCGCCCGGCGCTGTGACGGCGGCGGGATCAACGGGTAGCGCCATTTCAGGAGTTTGCCGATGACACTCGCCTCACTGCAGGAGCTGGCCAAACGCCACCGGACCGAATTCCTCGATTTGAAATTCTGCGATCTGAGCGGTAGCTGGCATCATGTAACGCTGCCGATCGCGTCGTTGGGCAAGGGGCTGTTTGAATCGGGCGTGGGCGTCGATGGGTCATCGATGCCGGGATTCGCGTCGATCGAGCGCGGCGACATGATTCTGCTGCCCGATCCCGCCACGGCATTCATGGATCCGTTCTTCGAGCGGCCGACGCTGTC
This sequence comes from bacterium, assembly GCA_035559435.1. Taxonomy (NCBI): domain Bacteria; species bacterium. Next base: position 13,670 of record DATMBC010000068.1, on the reverse strand, counting down.
GCTCATCGGCGACATCATGGAGTCGGGCGCGGCGATCACGCCATACTCGCGCAATCCCCGGCGGGTGGCCTCCGACGCCGAAGCGTATCTGCGCAAGACGGTGAAGGGGGCCGATGCCATCCTGGGGCCGGAGTTCGAATTCTACGTCTTTGACCGGGTCGACTTTTCGCAGCGGCCGGAGCATGCGTTCTATGAATTGCACGCCAACGAGGCGATCTGGAACGCCGGCGTGGAGGAAGAGTCGCTCGCGTACAGGATTCCATACAAGCGCGGCTACCATGTCGCGCCGCCTCTGGACCGCACCTTCAACCTGCGCTCGGAGATCGCGGTGCTGATGGCCGCGGCCGGGATCGGTATGAAGTACCATCACCACGAGGTTGGCGGCGCGGGACAGCACGAGATCGAAATCGAGTTTTCGCCGCTGCTGAAGGCGGCCGATCAGACGCTGTTGGTCAAATACATCATCAAGAACCAATGCTTCCGCCTGCACAAGTCGGCGACGTTCATGCCCAAGCCGCTGTTCAACGAGCCGGGTTCCGGGTTGCACGTGCATCAGTATCTGGCTGACGCGAAGGGATCGCTGTTCTACGACGCCAAATCGCCGTCACGGCTCTCGCGCCTGGGGCTGCACTACGTTGGCGGTCTTTTGGCGCACGCCGATTCGCTTTTGGCCTTCACCAACCCGTCGACCAACTCGTTCAAGCGGCTGGTGCCGGGCTTCGAGGCGCCGGTGGCGGGCACGTACGGCACCGGCAACCGCACCGCCTGCGTGCGCATCCCCGGCTATCAGCGCGATCCGAAAAAGATGCGCGTCGAGTTCCGTCCTCCTGACGGCACGATGAACGCCTACCTGGCCTACGCGGCGATGTTGATGGCGGGACTGGACGGGATCAAACGCAAGATCGACCCGGGCACGCCGCTGGAGAAAAACGTCGAGACACTGACCGCACGGGAGCGTCACCAGATCCACCAGTTGCCCACGTCGCTCAACAAGGCGCTGAACGCGCTCATCGATGATCATGCATACCTATTGCAGGGCGGCGTCTTCACCGAGGATCTGCTGATCAGCTGGATGAATCTGAAGCGGACGGATGTCCAGGAAATCCGCAGCCGGCCGACGCCGTACGAGTTTGAGATGTACTACGACTGCTGATCCGGCGCACGGCCGGGCCGACGGCTGCGTAACAACGCGTTGCCTGGCGGGACTAAAATATTGGGGGAAGCGCCGGCGCCATGTCCCACAGAATCGCGCGACGGTCGCTATTTTTTTCGATGGGATAGGTCGACGTGATCGGTCGTTGCTTCCCGCGCTGTGCCATGGTGATTTCTAACTTCGGCTTAAACGCCCCCTGTGAAGGTCCGGTTTTCTCTCGGTCAGCGGAATGGTTCGTCGTCAAGCATCGAGATAGTTTTTGTCATATTTGCGAAGATTGCCGCGATAGTGGCTTGACATCTCGCCGGGGAGTGGTTTAATACGGCCAGTTGTAGACATTGCCGTCAGCAGAGACGCTCGTCGGCGCCTTTGTGTCGGTTCGCGGCAGGGTTGGAATGTTGATGACAACTGCTAAGGTGACGTTGTTGCCCCGATGTCGACGGGGGAGAGAGTGACGGTGCCCACGATCAGTATTCAGGGTCGAGCGGGCACCCCAAGCTTACGGAGTCTGCCTATGAGTGTGTTGCCTTCCTGACGGTTTTTCTGCTGTAGATGTCGGTCTGATCCGTTACACGCGCGCAATTCACAGTTTGACACAACTTCATCGTTCACCGGAAGCGGGCGTTGTCGTACGTCCGGTTCCAGCATGTCAGCGGAGGAGGAGATATGCGCAATGTGAAGTGGTGGTGGTTTCTCGCGGTGGCAGTGGCGGTCGTCGCGGCAGCCGGCACGTCGGCACAGGCGACGACGTACAACCTGACCTTTGGCGCGCCTTACGCCGCGGCCTCGTTCATCACGCCGTCCACCGCAGCCCAATACCTGGGAGCCGGTTCGTGGTATGAGCAATATCCCAGCGGCAAGACCGAGATCTACGTCGATCCCGCGGCGCAATTCGGCGCGTCGTTCACGATCGACCAGATCCAGAGCGTGGTCTACCACACGCTCAACGACGCCACCAATCCGAGCGGCGTCGACTTCTACATGTTGATCTACACGGCGCTGGAAAGCAGCGACAACGACGCCTCGTGGTACAACAAGCGGTTGAACGCCGAACCGTACCTGAGCAACGGGTATGTGCCGCCGACCGCGGGCGTGTGGAACACCTGGACCACGGATGCGCCGACCAACCAGCTCACATTCTTCGACGCCAACAACAACGGCGGGAATTTCGGGTTCTATGGCCAGCCGACGCTGGCGGACCTGCAGGCCGGCGCGATCAACTGGTCCACCTGGCCCGGCAATCCCACTGCGGGCTCGGCCGATCCGAATCCGATCGATTACGGCGCCAAGACCGTCAAGTATCTCAACTGGTCGACGGGCAGCGGCTGGGCCGCGTTCGCCGGCTACATCGACGCGATCGAGATCAATCTGACCACGGGCGACAGCTACGTGATCGATCTCGAAGCGAAGACCGATCCGGTCTATGTCGATGACGACTGGGCGGGCACGGCGCCGGGCGTGGAAGTCGAGCCCGGAAAGTTCTTCGGCTGGAACGCTTTTGCCACCATCCAGGATGGCATCAACAACGTGAGCGGCTCGACGGTCTACGTCGCCGCTGGCACGTATGTCCTGGCCAGCACGATCAACGTCAACCTGCCGAACCTGGTGCTCGAAGGCGCCGGCGCCGGCAACACCATCGTGCAGGTCTCCAAGGCGGTCGGCTACGCGTTCAACGTGACTGGCGCCGGATCGGTGATCCGGGGCTTCACGGTGGAAAAGACCGACCTGCTGTCCGTGCACAACCTCGCGCTGATCAACGCGAACAACGTGACGATCGAGAACAACGAGTTCTTCGGTCCCGATCCGGGTTCGCCGTGGTCGGTCAACGGCCTGGTCAGCCGGGCGATGGAAGTCGCCGGCGGCCTCAGCGGGCTGGTGATCCAGAACAACACGATCCACACGCTGCGCCAGCCGGCCTACATCAATCCGGGCACAGTGGGCACGGTGACCGGCAACCACGTGTACGGCACGCGCGGGTGGGTCAACGACGGCGGGCAGATCACGTTTACCGGCAACGACTGGCCCTGCCCGGGCAACCAGGGCGCGGACATCGCGCTGCTGGCGAGCGTGAATCCGGTCTGGTATCCGGATCTGTTCGCGCTGTCGGTGGGCAACGATGACGCCTACATCTCGGCGCAGTACGTCGGCGGCAAGAGCGGCCGCGCGTACTCCTACGTCGACATCGCCGCCGCCCCCGGCGGCAACGGCCACTCCTGCCATCCGTATCAGTCCGCCGCCACCGGCGCGCTCAACACGCTGCCGACCGGCACCTGCTACGTGGCTTCGGGTGTCTACGAGGAGCAGGTCGAGATCAAGGAGAACATCACGGTGCAGGGCGACGGGATGGGCTCGACGATCATCCGCTGCCCGGTTGCGTTGACCAAGTTCTTCTTCTCCGCGCCCTATAACAACTACCCGGTCGTGTATATCCATGACGTTGCGTCCATGGCGATCCGCGATCTGACGGTGGACGGCTATGGCCGCGGCAACGCGCACTACCGCTTCATCGGCGTGGGCTTCCGCAACGCCGGCGGCGTGGTGGATCACGTCGAAGTGACCGACGTGCGCGATACCCCGTTCAGCGGCACACAGCACGGCGTGGGCGTCTACGCCTACAACGTCGACGGCGTCGCGCGCAGCATCGAAGTCGGGAACTGTTCGATCCACGACTTCCAGAAGAACGCGATGGCGCTCAACGCCGCCGCGGGCACGTCGCTGACCACCAATGTCCACGACAACACGATCGTGGGCTACGGCGCGACGACGGTGACGGCGCAGAACGGCATCCAGATCTACACGCCGGGCAGCTCCGGCAGCGTCACCAACAACACCGTCTCGGCGATCGCCTACGATAACACGTTGTCGAGCACGAAGTGGGTGGCCACCAGCATTCTGAACTTCTACACCGACCTGCAGATTGTCGGTAACACGATCTCGCAGGCGCACATGGGCATCTACAACATCGACGGGAACGCCACGATCGCCGAGAACGACATCACGATCGAGAAGATCGGCGTGTACGCCTTCGGCATCATCGCCAGCGATCCGCCCAAGGCGGTTCCCTCGCCGGTGGACGAGATCACGCCGTTTAGCGCGGCGCCCTCCGGCGACCGCATGGCGGCCTCCGCCGCGGCGGTGGTCGCGGTCGATGTCCTGCGCAACGAACTGACCTTCAGCGGCATGGACAACACCGCCACCTACGCGATCGAAGCCGACGCCGGCTACGGTCCCAATGACCTGGCCTTCTACGCGGCCGAGAACGTCGTGACCGGGTTTGAAGTCGGCGTGGAGGTTTATCAGTGCCAGTCCGGCTGCGACGTGGGTGTCTTCACCTCCGCGAAGGCCTACTCAAACAGTCTGGCCGGAAACACCTTTGGCATGCGCTCGAATTGGTCGAGCGTGGCCGATGGATCGGGCAACTGGTGGGGCAGCACCGATCCGCTCGCGGTGGCCGGTGAAGTCAGCGGCGTGGTCGACTACTCGCCCTGGCTGGACGGCAACGACATCGACGGCGTCACCATGGGCTTCCAGGGTGACTTCTCGGCGCTCTGGGCCGATGACGACAGCCCGGTCGCCGGCGCCGATCACCACTTCCAGGAAGCGGTGAACATGGTGAGCGGCAGCACGATCTACCTCATGCCGGGCACCTATGTCGGGCAGACGGTGATCAACGGGTTTGCCGATCTCGATGTCATCGGTTCGGGCGTCGGGGTGACGATCATCAATCCGCCGGCGACGACGATGGCGTACAACTACACCACGCCGTCGAACAACCGCGCGGTAATCGCGATCGTCAATTCCGATGATGTGGCCATCTCCGACCTGACCGTGGACGGCCTGGGGAAGGGCAACATCAACAACCGCTTCGTCGGCATTGCGTTCTTCGAATCGGGCGGCAGCGTGACCGATTGCGAAGTGAAGGACATCCGCAACACGCCGATCGACGGGATCCAGGGCGGCAACGCGATCTATGGCTACAATTTTGCCGCGCCGGCGCGCACGGTGTCGGTCAGCGGTTGCCACGTGATCGGGTTCCAAAAGGGCGGCATCGTGATGAACGGTGACTACCTCACCGCCAACGTGGTCGACAATGACGTGGATGGCTACGGTCCGGCGAATTTCATCGCCATGAACGGCATCCAGATCGGCTGGAACGCGGCGGGCGTCGTCGACAACAATCGCGTCTATGGCTGCTCGTACACGGGCCCGAACTGGTCGTCGGCGGGCATCCTCATCTACGGCTACCCGGTCAGCTACGAGGCGGTGCAGGTGGTCGGCAACGAAGTCGACGAGTGCCAGACGGGCATCTACTTCGTGAACATCGGCGGCAACATCGACAACAACACCGTGACCAACACTTCGGCCGGCACCGGGACCTACTACTGGGGTATCATCGCCGACCCCGGTGACATCAAGGGCCGCAAGCCGCAGCCATTCGAAGAGACCGTCGCGGCCTCGTCGTTGGGCAGCATGGCCGCCGGCGTCAACGCCATCGCGACGTCCGCAACCGGCAACGTCCTCGACGGTGACGGCGACGGAGTGGGCATTGGCGCCTACAGTTGGTCGGTGGCCAACGGTGGCGAAGGCACGCTCAACTTCTCCGCCAGCAACAACGTCATCACCGAGTTCGGCGTCGGCATGGAATTGTATGAAGACAACGACGCGGTGTTGACATCGACTCTGACCTACAACAAGATCTTCTACAACGAGCTGGGTCTGTACAACGGGAACGGCACGGTGGACGCGCAGTTCAACTCGATCTGCTACAACACCACCAACGCCGACGACAACACGGCGGGCAACTACTACAACGCCAACTGCTGGAGCGATTGGAACGGCGTGCAGCCGTACGCGGTCGGCGGCGCCGGCGCCAATGTCGACAATGCCGCGACCAGCGGTTGCGGGTTTGACCTCACGCCGGATGCCATCGCCTATGATTGCGAAGGCACCTTCAGCGTCGATGTCACAATCGGCGAGTCGGTCACAGGCGTGTCGCTGGCCGATGTCATCCTGATGGTTCCTCCGTCTCTGACGCTGGTGAACATGTCGACGCCGCAGCCGGGCTGGTTGTTGTCCTACTCGACCCCGGGCGGCGGGCAGCACAATTTCACGCTGCAGAACGCCAGCGCGACGCTGGACGGCCCGGCGGTGCTGTTCACGGTCACGTTCAGCGGCTCGGAAAGCTGCATCAACTCCGTGATCGACATGACCTACGGCAGATTGTATGAGGATCTCGGCCGCACGATGCAGATACCGGCGTCGCTGGCCCCGTCGGTGGCGTTGACCTCCGATTGCGCCGATCCGTCGGGCATCACGGTCAACAGCCCGGCTCCGGGCGCCTGCTATGGGCCGGCGCCGGTGCTGGACATCTCCGCGACCGATGATTGCGATCTGGATGCGGTCTACTACCAGATTGACGGCTGCGCCGGCACCTGGCAGCCGATCGCGACCGGCTTGACGGGCACGGCGTACAGCAATGCCGCGTGGGAGATTCCAGGTTATGCGGGCCTCTCCGGCGGCGAGCATTGCGTGTACTTCTTGGTGGTCGACGACTTCGGACGCAGCAACGCGGATGCCTGCACCTTCCAGTGGTGCTTCACCCGCGACCTGACCGGTCCGGAGATTGTCTGCCCGGCCGATTTCACGGTGGAGTGTGAAGCCGATATCCCGGCCTGCAATCCGAACAACGCGACGGCGACCGACGCCTGCGGCGGCCCGGTGACAATCACCTGCTCCGATGGCGTGTTCACCGGCGATCCGTGCGGCGGCACGCTCACCCGCACCTACACCGCGACCGACCAGTTCGGCAACACATCGTCCTGCGACCAGGTCATCACGGTCCTCGACACGCAAGCGCCGGTCATCACCTGCCTGCCCGACATCTCGGTGCAGCGTCTGCTTGACCTGCCGCCGTGCGATGAGGGCGATGTGACGGTGACCGACAACTGCGGCGGCGCCATCACGGTGACCTGCGAGCGCTCGAGCCTGGGTGGCGTGGGTTGCAGCGACGTCCCGGCGCTGGTGTACTACACGTACACGGCGACCGACGTGTGCGGCAACAGCGCGACCTGCCAGCGCGTGGTCACGGTCCTGCGTCCCGACTGTCCGTTCGCGGTCAGCGCCGGTGACGGCAGCGGCGTGGTCAACGCGTTTGCCGGCCAGACGCTGACGCTGCCGGTCAACGTCGACGAGATCTCCACCGAGGTATCGTCGTTTGATCTGGCGCTGCGCTATGACAAGAGCGCGGTCACGGTCCAGAGCGTGGACCGCGGCGAGGCGCTGGCGGCCTGGGAGTACTTCAGCTATCGTCTGGAGACCAGCGAATCCGACGGTTCGGGCATCGTCCGCCTGATCGGCATGGCGGATCTCAACAACGGCGTCAATCCGCCGCTGTCCGCCTACATGCCGTTGGGCGCGATCGCCAACATCCGCCTCAGTGTCAACGCCGATCCGAGCTACATCGGCCGCTCGATCAACCTGGAGCCCTGCCTCAACGGTTGCACGGACAACACCGTGGTGACCCGCAGCGGGGCCAAGACGATCGTCATGGCCGAGTCCGATGTCGAGGGTTGCACGTCGTCGCTGTCCGGCACGGTGGTGACAGGTGTCCGGTTTGCCGGCCTCCGTCTCGATGTGGCCAAGCCGCAGAGCACGACGGGCGACATCAACCTCAACGGCATGGGCTATGAGGTGGGCGACATTGTGGTGCTGACCAACTACCTGGTCAACGGGTTCTCGGCGCTGTCCGAGGATGCGTCGCTGCGTGAGTTGCAGCTGGCGGCTTCGGATGTCAACGCCGACGGCGTGCTGATGACCGTAGCCGATCTGCGGTACCTGTTGCGGGTGGTGGCGGGCGAGGCCGCGCCGATTCCGGGCGCCAAGCTGTCGCCGTATGCCCCCAACGCCCAAGCCGAGTACCGGATTGAAGACGGCCGTCTGACGGTCTCGACGAACGCCGCGGTCGATCTGGGCGGCGCGCTCTTCATCTTCCGCACCGAAGGCCTGAGCGTCGGTTCGCCGGCGTTGTCGGAGGCGGCGGCGGGAATGAACGTCCGCGTCAACTCGGGCAACGGCGAGTGCCGGGTGCTGGTGTCCACGACGCTTGAGAGCATGGCGTCTGTCAGCGCGGGACACCGCGAGTTGTTCAGCGTTCCGGTGACGGGTGATGGCACAGCCGACTTGATCGAGGTTCAGATGTCCGACGCCGACGGCGCGCTGCTGGCGGTGACGGCGTACAAGAGCGTTCTGCCGACCGACTACGCGTTGGAGCAGAACTACCCGAACCCGTTCAACGCCGGCACGGTCATCCCGTTCGCGCTCAAGGATGCCTCGGAGTGGACGGTCACCATCTACAACGTGATGGGCCAGGTGGTGCGGACTTTTACGGGCCGCAACGACGCCGGCCGTGTCACGGTAACGTGGGATGGCGCCGATCATAACGGCGCGGCGGTCTCCAGCGGCGTCTACTTCTATCGCGTGCAGACTGATAACTGGCACGCCACGAAGAAGATGACGCTGGTCAAGTAAGTCCGCTGTCGTAGCCATCGTAAGTCCGGAAGCCCGCGGCCAATCAGGCCGCGGGCTTCTCTTTGGGCTCCCCGAGGTAAGCCGGCGAACGCTGATGGCGGAAATTGCGCTTGACTAAACCGCCTGTCGCGGATGAAGTTAAAGGCGCTGGAAGTCTGTACGCACACGTGGCAGGAGCAATTCCATACTCATACCGAACCTGAGGGCGCGTCTTGCCTGCCTCAGGGTGCCAACAAACGGAGATTCTGTTCGGAACACGGGTGCGGTAACCCGCAGCCCGGTTGTGTCCGCATCATGACGGATCGCTCGTGGTGCGCTGGCGCATCCCGCCAAACAGGGAGGTGTCCCAAACACGGTCGGCACGGATCGCCCCGACGCCTGACTCACTGCGCAATTCATGGATGTATCGGTCAGTTATTTCCTGATGCCGAATCGCGTCGCTACGCAGTATTCGACTCAGCAAGGAGGGAAGTGGGATGACAGATCGACACGGGATCTACACACGGATGTTTCTCGGGATTATCGTCGCGCTCGTTGTCTGGGCTGCCGGCGCCGGTTCGGCGCTGGCCGAGCCGGACGCCTGCGTTCTGACGATCACCTGTCCCCCGAACAAGACCATCGAATGCAATCAATCCACCGAGCCGTGGAACACGGGAACGGCCTCGTTTACGGCCAACGCGGATTGCGGTCCGGTGACGCTCACGCACAGCGACGCGGTGACGCCGGGCGCCTGCCCGGCGGCGCGGACGATCACGCGCACCTGGACGGCGACGCCCTCCAGCGGGGCGCCGGTGTCCTGTGTGCAGACGATCACGGTTGTGGACACGCAGGGACCATCGTTCTCGGCCGGCTGCAATCGGAATGTCACGTACCAGTGCGTCGCCGAAGTCCCGCCGCCCGGCCTGGGCGGGATCGGCCCGATCGACAATTGCGACCCCTCGGTGACGCTGACGAGCGCGCGCACATCCAACGGCGGCGCCGGCTGCGTCGGTAATCCGCTCATCATCACCGACACCTACACCGCGACCGACGACTGCGGCAACTCCTCGCAGTGCGTGCGCACTTACACGGTGATCGACAACACGCCGCCGACGATCTCCTGTCCGCCGGCGTTGACGATCAGCGGTCCGATTCCACCGTGCAATCCCGGTGACGCGACCGCTGCGGACAACTGCGGTTCGGTGACGGTCACGTGCACGGACGGCCCGATCACCGGCGACCCCTGCTCCGGCTATTTCACGCGGACCTATACGGCCACCGACAACTGCGGCAACACCGCCTCGTGCGGTCAGCTCATCACCTTCACCGACAACGAGCCGCCGACGATCGTCTGTCCGGCTGATTTCGCGGTGGAGTGCGTGGAAGACGTGCCGCCGTGTAATCCCGCCGATGCGACCGTGACCGACGGTTGCGGACCGGTCACCGTCCTCTGCGACCAGGGACCGCTGGTCGGCGGGCCCTGCGGCGGGACGATCACCCGGACTTATACCGCCACCGACGCGGCGGGAAATACCGCCTCCTGCACGCAGACGGTCACTGTCGACGACACCACGCCGCCGGTCTTTACCAGTTGTCCGCCCACACTGACGGTCCAGTGCCTCAGCGAAGTGCCGCCCTGCGCTCCGACGGATGTGACGGTCACGGACAATTGCGGGGCGCCGGTGACGGTGACCTGCACCGACGGGGCGCTCTCCGGCGATGCCTGCGACGGCACCATTGTGCAGACCTACACGGCCACCGACGCCTGCGGCAACGTCGCGGTGTGTGAGCGGCTGATTGTGATCGCCGACGAGACGCCGCCCGTGATCTCCGGTTGCCCGGCGACGCTGACCGTCGCCTGCATCGGTGACATTCCGCCCTGCAGCACCGCGGTCATTTCGGCCACCGACAATTGCGGCGGAGTGGTGACGGTTACCTGCAGCGACGCGCCTCTCCAAGGGGAACCGTGCGGCGGCTCTGTGCTGCGCACCTACCTGGCATCCGATGCCTGCGGGAACACCGCGTCCTGTACGCAGATGATCATTGTGGACGACAACACACCGCCCACGATCGTCTGCCCGCCCTCGACGACGGTCGAATGCGGTTCCGAAATTCCGCCGTGCTCGCCGGCGGACGTCAGCGTTTCCGACAATTGCGGCGGCCCGGTGACCGTGACCTGCTCCGAGTCGCCGCTGACTGGCGATCCTTGCGCGGGTTCAGTGATCCGGACATACACCGCCACCGACGAATGCGGCAATTCGGCGTCGTGCACGCAGACGATCAATGTCGTCGACAACACGCCGCCGACGATCACCTGCCTGCCCAACATCACGGTGCAGCGGATCCTCGATCTGCCGCCGTGCAACGTCAATGACGTGACCGTGACGGACAATTGCAGCGCCGACATCACGGTGACGTGCAGCCGTCGCGGGCTGGGCGGCATCGGTTGCACCAACATGCCGATTCCGGTGACCTATACGTTCAAGGCCACCGACGCCTGCGGCAATGAGGCGCAGTGCGTGCGCATCGTGACCGTGCTGCGTCCCGACTGCCCGTTCTCGCTGGTGGCCGGCGACGGCGGCGGCGTGATCGATGCGCTGTCCGGCCAGACGTTGACGGTTCCGATTCGTGTCGATGAGGCCGCCAGCGAGATCTCGTCATTCGAGTTGGCAGTGCGTTACGACGGCGAGGCGGCAACGGTGCTCGGTGTCGAACGCGGCGCGGCGCTGGCCGGCTGGGAGCATTTCAGCTATCGGCTGGAGACGGCGCTGGACGGCGCCGGGATCATCCGGCTCACGGGCATTGCGGACTTGAACAACGGGGCATCGCACCCGCCCGTCACGGCGTTCTTGCCGCTGGGGGCCATTGCCAATGTCCGGCTGGCCATCAACGCCGATCCGGCCCACGCCAATCGGGCCTTCGCTCTGACGCCCTGCCTGGACGGGTGCCGCGACAACACGGTCGTCAGCCGTGACGGCGAAATGACCTTCGTCATGGCCGAGTCAGACATCGAGACCTGCGAGCCGACGTTGTCCGGCGCGGTGCTCACCGGGGTGCGGTTTGAAGGTGTGCAGTTGAATGTTCGCCGCCCGCAACGCATGACCGGCGATCTGAATCTGAATGGATCGGCCTACGAGGTCGGCGACGTGGTCCTGCTGACCAATTACCTCATTTATGGAATGGCGGCCCTGGCCAACGAGACGACGCTGCGCGAGGCGCAACTGGCGGCTTCGGATGTCAACGATGACGGCATCCGGATGACGGTGGCCGATCTGCGCTACCTGCTGCGTGTGGTTGCCGGCGACGCGCAGCCGCCTGAGTCGGGCGCCAAACTGTCGCCCTTTGCGGCTGAGGGCCGCGCGCAGTTCAGCGTTGACCATGACCTGCTGACAGTGGCGACGGATGCGAGCGTCGACCTGGGAGGCGCGTTGTTTGTCTTCCGCGCCCGCGGCCTGTCGCTCGGAGCCATCCTGCCGAACGATGCGGCTTCCGGCCTCGCCTTCCGTTCGCATGCCACGGATGGCGAAATCCGCGTGCTGGCGGCGCCGACGGAAGGCCTGGGCACGATCGCCTCCGGACAGCGGACGCTGTTTACGGCGCTGGTGAGCGGTTCTGGGTCGATCGAGCTGGTCGAGGTGCAACTGTCGGATGCGCAGGGCGCGCTTTTGTCGACCGCGGCACACAAGGGGGTGGTGCCGGCCGACTACGCGCTCGAGCAGAACTACCCGAATCCATTCAACGCCGGCACGGTGATCCCGTTCGCGCTGAAGGAGGCGTCCGACTGGTCGCTGACCATCTATAATGTGATGGGCCAGGTCACGCGCAACTACACCGGTCGCGGCGAGGCCGGTCGGATCACGGTCGCCTGGGATGGCGCCGATCAGAACGGCGCGGCCGTCGCCAGCGGCGTCTATTTCTACCGTTTGGAAACCGCGCAATGGAGCGCGACGAGGAAGATGATCCTCGTTAAGTAATCCGCGCCGGATCATGACAACACGACGCCCGCGGCCGGTCCGGCCGCGGGCGTTGTTTCATTTGGTCGTTCATTGGACTACAGGCAGGGATCGCAATACTCCGTGGCCGGCGAACCGCCGCGGAAGGCGACGCTGATGATCTTGACAACGTCCACGATGTCGGTGGTCCCTGAGCAGTTCACATCGGTATTCTCGCGCGGGCAGGTGGGCGAGGGATCGATGACCGCCGCGCCGCCGCGGAAGGCGACGCTGATCGTTTTGACGACATCGAGCACATCGCTGCGGATGCCGTCGCAGGCGGGATCGGCGGCGCAGAGGCACAGGCAGCCGCCGCACTCGTTGACGCCCATGCCCGAGAGAATCGCGAGGACGCCGTCGTTGTTGCCATTGAAGGAGCCGTCATAGGGTGCGGCAACGGGGAAATCAGACGAACTGGTCACGCCGGCGACGTAGACGCGTCCGCCGCGCAGCAGGATGGCGTTGTTGAACTCAAAGTCCGCGCCGCCCAGAAAGGTGGCGGCAACCAGCGCGGAACCGTCGGCGGAAAGCCCGGCCACGACCAGGTCGGAGCCGCCGTTGTGGGAATCGTCGAAGGCCTGCGCTGTCGGGAAATCGGTCGAGTAGGTGTAGCCGGAGACATAGACCTGGCCGCAGAGATCCACCGCCGCCAGGCCGTTGAAATCTTCCGCCGAGCCGCCCAGCAAGGTGCTGAACCGCAGCGACTGGCCGCTGGAGTCCACGCGCATGACGAAGAGGTCTTGCAGCCCGTCGATCGTGTTGTCATAGGCGTTCTGCAGCGGGAAATCCTGCGAGCGGGTTACCCCGCCCAGATACACAAATCCCGAATCATCCAGCGCCAGCCCGACGCCATAATCGCTGTCGTCGCCGCCGAGGTAGGTGCTGTACTCGAACGCGGAGCCGGCGGGATTGAGGCGGGCCAGAAAGACATCGCGATCGCCGCCGTTGAAGCTGTTGTCCATGGCGTTGACGGCGGGGAAATTGGGCGAGGTGGTCCAGCCGCGCACGTGCGCGCGTCC
>DATMBC010000067.1 GCA_035559435.1 bacterium | reverse complement strand
CGGTCTGCCGGATGTCGGTGATCGAAGACCCCGATCAAAACCAGATCACGATTCATAAACGGCATCAGGGGTAGAGGAGTTACTCCCGCCCGCTGGCGCTGATCCCTTGGGCGTAGATGTCCCGGGTCGTTCCGCTTCGTTGATCTTGCCAGACGACAATCGCCCCGCCCGATCCGTCCGCAATGATCTCGGGAGGGGAGGTGGCGCCGCCGGAGGATTGATCGTGGGGGGCGGTGGAAAGCGGAATGCCTTCGGCGGTCCATTGAATAACGCCGGCGCTGTTGACCCGCTGGGTATAGAGATCATAGTCGGCGCCATTCCGTCGATCGGACCAGGCCACGATCGCCCCGCCCGATCCGTCGGGGATGATTTGGGGAAACGATTGGATGTCCGAGGCGGTGGAAAGAGCAACTCCGTCGGCGCTCCATTGCACTGCGCCGGCCCCGTTCACTCGCTGTGCATCAATATCGGTTCCATCCTGCCAGACGACGATCGCTCCGCCCGCGCCATCGGGAATCAGTTGGGGAGAGGTTTGCGAGTTGGCGGTGGTGGAGAGGGGAACGCTGCCGGCGGACCACTGGAGCGCGCCAGCGCCGTTCACCCGCTGTGCATAGATCTTATCGGTTCCGCTGCGCCGATCTTGCCAGAACGCAATCGCCCCTCCGGCGCCGTCCGAGACCAACTGCGGAAACTGCTGATTTCCGGCCGCTGTGGAGATGGCCAGGCCGTCCGCTCCCCACTGCACGACGCCGTCGGCGCCGATTCGCTGGGCGTAGATGTCCGAATTTGTCCCGGCGCGATGATCCTGCCAAACAATAATCGCCCCGCCCGCGCCGTCGGAAACCAATGCAGCGGACTGCTGCGCGCTGGGCGCGGTGGTAACGGCGACCCCGTCGGCGCTCCACTGGAGCGAGCCGGCGCCATTGACCCGCTGGGCATAGAGATCGGTGGTCCCATTTCGATGGTCTTGCCAGACAATGATCGCTCCGCCCGATCCATCCGAGACCAGCTGGGGAGAGAGTTGACTGTTCGCCGCGGCTGAAATCGGGATGCCATCGATTGTCCAAGCGGCTGTCCCGTCGTGATTCACCCGCTGCGCGTAAATGTCGGCGCTCCCGGTCCGGTTGTCCTCCCAAACAACAATCGCCCCTCCCGATCCGTCCGAGATCAGTTGCGGAAAGGTCTGGTTGTTGGCGGCGGTGGAAAGGCTTATTCCATCTGCGGCCCATTGGACGACGCCGCTTCCATTCACCCGCTGTGCATAAATATCGGCGGTCGCGCCGTTGCGAAAGTCGGCCCAGGCGATGATCGCGCCACCCGCGCCATCGGAGGTCAAGCGGGGAGAGATCTGCTCGCCGGCGGCGGTGGAGATCGCGACGTTCTCCGGATTTTCTTTCTCCCACAACAGCACCAGGGCACCGGGACTGCTCTCGACCCCGCCGACGACCACCTTGACCACTCTGTTCGAGGCATCCGCCGGGACGACCGCCCGGATCTCGGTGTCGCTCCAGCTGAGGATGCTGCTTGCCGCGGCCCCGCCGATGACCACGCTGCTTCCTCCCTGACGGCTCCCAAATCCGGCGCCGGTGATCTCGATTTCCATTCCGGTCTTCGCTTCCGCCGGGTTGACGCCGGTGATAATCGGACCGGTGGGACTCACCGAAACCAAGACACTGGCCACGCCGGTTGCCTTCCCCTCTTTATTTGACACCTCCACGGTGATCGGTACACTCCCAACGGTGGAGGGGGCG
>DATMBC010000066.1 GCA_035559435.1 bacterium | reverse complement strand
TCTATCGTGCCGGGTTTGGCGGCGAGAGCTTAAGCCGCATCGCCGTTCCATTGCTGGTCCTGGTCATCGGGTTGGCCGAATGGCCCTATTTCGCTCGCGCTGCGCGGGCCGCAGCCCAGGTCGAGGCGGCCAAGGACTATGTGCGGGCGGCAAGGGCCCTTGGCGCGAGTGGGCCTGCCATCGTCTTTCGCCACATCCTGCCCAACATCTCCTCGCCGCTGATCGTGCTGGCCACCACTCAGGTAGCCGGTGCGATCATGGCGGAGGCGGCGCTCTCCTTCCTCGGTCTCGGCATGCCGGTCACCAAGCCCTCACTCGGCACGCTGATCCGTTCAGGCTACGACCTGATGTTTGCCGGCGCTTGGTGGGTCACGGTACTGCCGGGACTGGTGCTGATCGCCGTACTGATTTCGGTCAATGTTCTGGGTGATGCACTTCGGGATTGGGTCAATCCGCGGATGCACGTGTCCTAAAGAAAAGGGGCCAGTCCGCGTTGCGAACTGACCCCTTAACGGTTGATTGGCGAGTACCTTAGACGACGATATCGAAATGACCCACCGTCAGAGCTGGAGCGCCGGTCAAGGTCGCGATCAAGACGGCGGCACCGGATCCGGTTCCGTCAGCATCCCAACTGAGCTGACCGTTCGTCGTGTTGTAGAGGAACGTTCCGCTCGTCGTGGTCGGGGTTTGTGGCCCCGCACCGCTGATGAAGGTGGTTCCGTCGGCCAGCGGATTGCCGGCAGTCAGACCGCCGCCAAAACCGCCTGCCGAGATGCGGATCAGGTCGTCGGCAAGAGTGAAGTCCTGAATCGTGTCGGCTCCTTCATTGGAGAAGTTAAAGACGAACACGTCGTTGCCACCGCCGCCATTCAGTGTGTCGTTGCCTAGACCCCCGACCAGGATGTCATTGCCAGCGCCGGCGTTCAACGTGTCATTCCCGGCATCGCCGTACAGCGTGTCGTTGTCGTTGCCGCCGTTCAGCGTGTCGTTGCCGGCTTCACCGTAAAGCGTGTCGTCACCGTCACCGCCGTTCAGCGTGTCGTTGCCGGCGCCGCCCCAAATCTTATTGTTGGCGGCGTCGCCGGTTAGCGTGTCGGCCAAGGCCGAGCCTCTCAGGTTCTCGAAATTGAACAGCGTATCGGTTCCGGCCCCAACGGTATTTTGCGCCGTGCCTTGCAATGCCAGACTGACCGTCACGCCTGTCGCCGCCGAGGCATAGTTCGCCGTATCATTGCCCAGGCCGCCGTCCAGAGTGTCGTTCCCGACGCCCCCTTCGATCGCGTTGTCGGCGTCGTCCCCGGTCAGTGTGTCGTCGAAGTTGGAACCGGTCAAATTTTCGATCGAGTCATAGGTATCGCCCGCCGCGTCTCCGGTGTTGTCGTCCGGATCATCGAGATTGACGACCACTCCCGCGGACGCGGTGACATAGCTTGCTGTGTCGCTGCCATCCCCGCCGTTGAGCGCGTCCGCGCCGGTGCCGCCGATCAACACATCGTCGCCGTCACCGCCGTTCAGGCTGTCGTCGCCAAGAACGCCGTTGAGAGTGTTGTTGTTTTCGTCTCCGGTTAATGTGTCATTGAAATTCGAGCCGATGAGGTTCTCGATCGAGATCAATTGGTCGCCATGCGCGTCGGTTCCTGGATCGCTTTGCACAGCCAAGGTCAGATCGACATGCACGCCAGCACTTGCGGTCACATAGCTCGCCGTGTCGTTGCCGTCATCTTCATCCTCGTCGTCGTCATCGTCGCCGCCGCCGCCCCCGTTAAGCAGATCGGCTCCGGCGCCTCCGATCAAAACGTCGTCGCCGCCGCCGCCGAAGAGCTGGTCATTGCCGCCCGCGCCGTCGATCGTGTTCGAACCGTCGTCGCCCTCAATCACATCTTTGAATTTGGTTCCGATGACGTTCTCGATCGAATAATACGCGTCACCGTCGGCGACCCCTTCTTCGCCACCCTCTTCGAGACTGAGCTCGACGCCCTTCTTGGCGTTGGCGTAGCTGACTGTGTCGATCCCGGATCCGCCAATAAACGTGTCGCCGCCGCCATTGCCGATCAAAAGATCGTTGCCGGCGCCGCCGTCGAGGACGTTTTTGCCCTTGCTGCCGATCAAAACATCGCCGAAGCGAGACCCGACCAGGTTCTCGATCGAAATATATTTGTCGCCCGCCGCATCCCCGGTATTGACTTTCGCATTGGCAAGGCTCGCCGTCACGCCGACCGACGCGGACGAATAGCTTGCAGTGTCACTGCCACCTTTCTTGCCTTTGCCGCCGCCGTGCAGCAAGTCGGCGCCGATGCCGCCTTCGAGCACATCATCGCCGTTGCCGCCGAGCAATAAGTCGTTGCCGCCAAACCCGGCCAGGAAGTCGCGGCCGGCGGTCCCTTTGAGCGCGTCGTCGTTCGCAGTCCCGTATTTGTCGTTGTAAGCGCGATAGGTTTGATACCGGATTGACTCGTCGTCGGTGTCGGGAGGTAGGTTGCTTGTATCGTCCCAAGCAAAAAGAATGTCGCCGTTCTTCAGCAGGGTAATGCCGCCCCCGCCGGTGACGGTGCGCTGGTTGTTGAGGAACTCGGACGGGATCAAAAGATCGCCGAAATATTGACCGTTGGCGGTTCCCCAAGGTTGCCTTTGGCCGAAATTGTTAAAATAGGCCGCGGGCATCGCAATGCCCGACCCATCTGTGGCAGTGTTGGCGTCACGCCACGCGACGATAAAGCCATCGGCTGTGGCGACGATATTGGGAGCAGATTGCTCGCCGGTCGTGCCGACATTGACTTGAAACTCTGATGTGACCGGATTGCCGAAAGCATCAAAAATGCGGGCGACGATCTCGCCGTTACCGGTCGTACCAGTGCGCCATGTGACGGCGAACGTGCCGTTGGATAGCGCCGCAATCGTCGGTGCGCTGTTCGGCGCACCATTGGTATCGACCAGGAAATCGGCCGTATTGATAGGGTTTCCGTTGGGGTCGTAAATGCGCGCACGGATATCGGTATTCGTGGTGCTTGTGCTTGCATCCACCCACGCAACGACGACATTGCCGTTCAGCAGCCGCGCCGCGGTCGGCGTCGTCTGATTATTGGCGGTCGATGTGTTGATCAGAAGTTCTGCGCCTATTTTCGCGCCTGTCGCATCGAAGAATTGACCGCGAATTGCCGTCCCCGATGTGTCGCCGCCTGTTGCACTCGCGTCCTGCCAAGTGACGAAAAAACCCCCGCCGTTGGTTGCAGCGATTTGCGGCGCCTGCTGTGCTCCCGACGTTGCCGTGTTGACGAGCAACTGGCTTCCTACCTGTTGCCCGTTGGCATTGAAGATTTGAGCGCGCACCGCATTCCCGGAGGTGTCGTCGGTATAGTTCGTGTTGTTGGCATCCTGCCAGGCAATAACGAATCCGCCGCCGTCGAGTGCGGTGACGAACGCATTTTGTTGATTTGCGGGAGCAAAATCGGGGACCTGGATCTCTCCCCCGATCTTCGCTCCATTGGGGCTGAAAACCTGGGCGACAACATCGTTTCCGTCGCCGCCTTCGTTGCGCCAAACAATGACGAAGTTGCCATTCTTCAGCGTGGTGACCCTGACTTCTTCTTGACCTTCTTCGGTAAAACTGTTCGCGACAAACTGCGGACCGAACTTGAGATAGGCGACCATACTGCTTCCTCCCACCCGCGCGGAATGCGCGGCGCGCGGACGCTAGCACCGGGCGTGGGTCGCCTCCTGCCCAATGGGTTTGGGATAGCTTCGCAAAATTCACGGGAATTGTTGGCGTCGCGAACAACCGAGCCGTGGCAATCGGCCTTTGGACGACCGTCGGCCAGGTCTGGGCTAACCCCTTGAAACCTAGGTGCCCGCTGGGTCATAGGCTATAGTGCTGTGGCTATATTGCTGTCCGTGCCCGGCGGCCTTTGCCCGTCCCTTTGCCTAGGAGCCTTTATGCCGACGTCAACGGTCAACCCTGAACTCGTGTTTTCGCTTCGCCGCGTCACTGAACGGGCGGCGACGGCCGCCTTCAGCTGGATCGGCCGCGGCGACGGCCAGGATGCGGGCCGCGCCGCCCTCGACGCCATGCGTGAGGCACTCGCCGAGGTTGATATCGATGCCGTCGTGGCGATCGGCGAGGCGACCCCCGGCGAGGCTCCCCAACCGCAGCGTGGCGAACGGCTTGGGCGGCCCGGCGCCGCCTTCAAGGCCGACATCGCCGTCGATCCCGTCGAGGGGACGAGCTATCTCGTGCGCGGCCAGA
>DATMBC010000065.1 GCA_035559435.1 bacterium | reverse complement strand
GTTGAAGCCGTCGACTTCGCCCGCCTCTTCCCAGATTTCCGTCAGAATCTCCGGCCCCTGGGTCTGGGCCAGATAGAGCGCCCAGATCACCGACGCGTAGGGATGCAACCCATCGACCGATGCGCTGTTGGAGAAGGCGCGCAGCGAGACATTCGGGTTGTTGAACCAAAACGGCAGGTAGCCGTAGTAGTCGTTCACATCGTCGAAGACGATCTCCTCCATCGCGGTCGCGGAGACTTCCAGCCACCAGGGGAAGCTTTTCAGACTGCCGCCCTCCACGCGCTCCTCGGCCTCGAAGGCGTCATACGACCACTGGCTGGCGTGGTGGAACTCATGCGACGCGGTCACCTCCATCGCGTCGAAGGGGCGGCTCTCATATCCGGCGAGTTTTGTGTAGTCGCTGTGCAGTTCCATCCAACTGGTGGCCCACCACGGATTGCCGGGGCCGTTGTTGACCAGCGTGTCGGGATAAGTCAAGCCGTAAAAGGAATTGGCCAACGACACGAAGTAAATGTCGAACCGTGGATTCTCGCCGGGGCGCGGAATCTGATCGGAGACCGGAAAACGGAACCCGAGGGTGTCGATCTGCTTGGCGACCACGCGTTCCAGAATCTCCGCGCAGTTGAGCACATAGTTGGGGACATTCCCCGGCCCAATGCCGAAGGAGAGATTGACCGAATCGCTCCCCGTGCGCGTGTAGTGGATGCGGAAGAGGCCATCGGGTGTGTCATACAACTCGGGGAGCGCCGGACGGTCGAAGTCCACCACGCCGGCGATCTGCGCGCGCGTGGCCGCGGACAGATCGGGCCAGCGCAGCCGGGTCTCGAGCAGAAGCGGCGAGGCGCAGGTGCGGTGGACCGGGATGCCATCAACGATCACGGAACCGGCGGGCGCGAAGGCGGCCTCGAGACGGGAGATCAAGTCGCGCTCGTAGGCGGCATCGGCGGCCCGGGCCGCGGGGACAAAGACCAGAAGCGTTGGCAGAACCGACAGGGCCAGCAGGACCGATGAAACGTGACGGCGCAAGGGAAGCTCCTGTTAGGATCGATTAGGCGGTTTCCGGATTGTCGATGCGGGCATGGACCGTCCGCAGGACCTTGTCGCTTAAACTCTGGCCACGGGTCAGCAGTTCCCCGGCTTCGGAGAGCATCTGTTCACGGAAGGCGGCATCGGGGAATCCCGCCATGTTGATTTTCACATTCAGCCCGGCGCCGACAATCGCCGAATGGGCCATCTGCGCGGCGACCCCCGCATCGGAGACCGCGTTGGCGTTGCCCTTCTCCGCGCAGATGGCGGCCAGCTCGATCACGCGGCAGGCGGCACGGCAGACTTCCAGCGGCACTTGCGCCGCCTCGCGGGTGGCGGTGTCGATCGCTTGGTCGCGGGCGGTGACTTCGGCGGGAGTGTCCTTTGGGAGTTTGCGCGCGGCCATCACACGGTCGAAGGCCTTGGCGTCATCGTCGGCCAGGCGGGTCAGCTTGGCGCGCAGGGTCTCGGCTTCGGCGAGCACGGCCTCCATTTCGGACTGCACCGCGGCGTATTTCTTCTTCCCCACCGTGAGACGGCAGACCATGGCGGTCAACGCGGCCGCCAGGGCCCCCGCGGCGGCGGAGACCGTTCCCCCGCCCGGCGCGGGCGCGGAGGAGGCGACGCTGTCGGCGAAGACTGTCCATCCGGCTGACTGCGCCTGCGCCTCGACCGCGCGGCGCAGTTTTTCCTCGAGCACCTGCTCGGAGGAGAAGCGCTCCAACTGCAGGTAATGGGCGGCGACATCATAGAGCGATTGCGCCGGGGTGAGGCCGACGATTTCGGAAGAGGTGACATACGTCCCCCAGCGCCGGGCCTCGGATTTCACCATCTCGAAGACACGAAAAATCGGCGTCTTCTCGTAGTTAACCAGATTCATCGAGACCTGGACACAGCCGCGGTCCTTAATCTCAAATCCAAGCGCCTTGCAGTAGCGCAGCCCGCCCCCGCCGAAACGGATCGCCTTGGCGATCTCTTTGGCGACCGAGAGGCGGTTGGTGGCCAGATAGCAATTGTAGGCGACCAGGGGCATGCGCGCGCCGACGGCGGTCGCGCCGGCCTTGAGATTCATGATCGCCGGGCCGGCATCGGGGCGGCGGTTGGGGTCGGTTTGGATGGTGTCGCGGATGCCCTCGTATTCGCCGCGGCGGACATCGGCGAGGTTTTCGCGGTCGGGACGGGTGGCGGCGGCCTCGTAGAAATAGACCGGGATCGCCAGCTCCTCGCCGATGCGCTGGCCCAGCTGACGCGCCAGGGTGGCGCAGTCGGTCAGTGTGAGTCCGGCGATCGGCACAAACGGCACCACATCGGTGGCGCCCATGCGCGGGTGCTCGCCCTTGTGGGTGCGCATGTCGATCAGTTCGGCGGCCTTGCGCACGGCATTGAAGGCGGCGCGCGCCACCGGTTCGGGCGCGCCGACCAACGTCACCACCGAACGGTTGTGGTCGGCGTCCATCTCCTTGTCAAGCAGGATAACGCCGTTTTCGGTCAAGGCGGCGGCGATGATGGCATCGACGATTTCAGGACGGCGTCCTTCGGAGAAATTCGGGACGCATTCGACGAGTGCGGGCATGAGATGCGGTCCTTTGTGGCTGGCCGTTTGGGCCAGACCATAAAGATAGCGCATGGCGGGGCTTGGGGCTATGGGTGTTTGCAGAAGCGAACGTCGCGCCATGTAGGGTGGGTGCGCTCTTTGCACCCACCCTACGTCTGCTCTCGATGGCGACGGCGGAAGAGCAGGCTCGGCGGAAGCATCGCCCTCCTCAAAAGGAATCGTACTGATTGTCGTACAAGGGCGGGTGCGCCAAATCCAATGATGGCGCGCGGGGCCATCACGCCGGCCAATCGGCAAGTTCCCATTCAATCGTCCTCGTTCTTCGCGCTCGGAGCGGGTCGTCCGAAACGGGCGGCCGCTTAATTCTCAGATCAACGGGAAGTCCGGAGCATGCATCGCAAGTATGACTGGCGGACAATGAGTTACAACGACGAATAGGGCAGTAGCTATCCTGAAGGTCAAGAACTCATCTTGACGCAACTCAAGCAGCGAAATTCGATTGACATCCGGAGGCTCTCTCCCCTACTAAAGTTCAGGTCGCTCCCTATCACCCTAGGCCGAAGGCACGCGCCCGAGCACTAGCCATTCGCATACTCAGTCCGGCTGGCGGACGCCTCGCCGGCTCAACGGAAACGAAGTAAGTCACGAGAGGAGAGTGGTCGTGAGCACTTCCAATCAGCGTGCGGGCGTGAACTGCCAACTATTCGCCGTGATTGTTGTTTTGTTGGCGGGCGTTGCCCCCATGAATGGCTATGCGCAGAACACGGCGCCTTACTTCCTTGAGCTGCCCGAGATCGTCGTAACGGCAGGTTGCACCGACAGTTTCGACCTGTGGGACTATGCGGAAGATGCCGAATCGAGCGACGACCAATTGATGTTTTCCTTGTCTGAGTGCAACCCGGGCAACTGCTGCTGGGCAAGTTTGAATCCTTTCGGCATCGGACACATGATCGATATCGTGCCCCCTGTTATTATTTCCGGATGCATTCCATACGAGTGTCATATGACGGTCAGAGTCTACGACGGCGACTTGTCGGATGAGGCGACTTTGCATGTGACGATCCTCCCCAATGACTCGCCGCAGCCCGTCACGGTCTTGGGAGTGCCTGAGGCTGTATGCGGAGGGCAGGGTTATGACCTGTCTGCGTCTGTTTCAGCACCATGTGAAGTAAGTTGGCATTGGACGACAAACCCGTCTGGAATCGGGACTTTTAGCGCCCCGTCCAGCAATGTCACCAGATGGACGCCACCCGCAGGATTCACTGGGGATTGCGCAGTCATCGCGCGGGCAGAGACCGATTGCTGGGGGGCCAACGGGGGCGAATGGACTATCGTAGGCGGGCCACCCGGCATACCTTCGATTACGGGTTTGCCAGGCACAGTGGAGGCGGGGCAAATATACTCACTTAGCGCGAGTGCCCCGGGAAACCCGACAGGTTGGAGTTGGAGCTCTTCTTGCGGTGGAAGCTTCAATCCGCCTGACAACAGTAGCACCATTTGGACAGCTCCGTCTGGGTTCTGCGGTCCCTGCGATATTGGATTGACAGCCACCGCGCCTTGCGGATCGACATCGAATAGCCAGTCGACGAGCGTCTCTTCTGGGCCTCTGCCCCAGCCCGACGCGCCGCTGTTGATGTCTCCCTTTAATGGGATCAGCACCACCGACGGAAACCCGTACTTTGATTGGTCGGATGTTAGCCCTGGGCCGGGCTGCATTCTCACGTATATGATCGAGGTGAGTGGCAGCAACGGCTTCTACTCCATCGAACGCTCCGCGTCTGATTTGTCGGCTTCCAACTGGGATGCCGATCAGTGGCCAGCGTTCAGTTTCGGGGACTGGTATTGGCGCGTTCGCGCCAGAAATCAGCGATCCGACGCCCCCTCCTGCGCAATCTGGGGTAACTGGTCGGAGGTCCGCTGGTTCTGGGTGGAGAAGCCTTATTCCCCGCCACCACCCTCTTGCCCAGTTCTCTTCGTCCTCGGCGAGAGCGGGTATGCTGAGGAGAATCCCCTGCTAACGGCTTGTGAACGCTTCGGCTATACACAGGAGGTCACCGATCTTTATCCTATCACTGCGCCGGTTCCGCGCGATCAGGAACGATTGACACTTCAGTTGCGTGAACTTGAGGACGAAGTCACCTATTTGAGGGATCTCGAAATCATGGTCGTCGATCACTCGTCCGGAACGCTCATGGCATGCGACCCGGAAGGCAATGTAAGACTCTGTGAGTCTGTAGGGCAGCCGCCAATGAGTGCGATTGACGAGGATGGCAACGATCGACTGTCGGAGTTGGTTACATTTGATGATTCCTACTATGAAGCCCCACAGAGTGGGTCGTTGGTGTTGACCTACGGGGCACATCAGGGTGCGATCTTTCTCCCAGCAGCGGCCAAGGACCGATGCCACCCGGTCGAAAAGGTGGCATCAAACTCGACCCGCTCGAAGCCGGAATTGACGGTGGAATTGCTTACGTCGGATGGTCTATGGTCCCCTTCCGCCGCGCTGCCGCCAAGGGAGAATCCCTCAAGTCGATTCGTAGTGCCGGGCTTCTCAGCCAGTTCAACGGATCTGGTTACGTATCGGGTCTCGTGGCTGGGGCCATATGCGGTGAATTCTGTACCGTACCACATCCTCGTTCAAGAAGAACCCATGGTTCAGTTGGTCCGAGCTTCGAGTGTTTCTGTGCTTCGTGGCTCCCAGCAAGAAGAACCCGTAGATCAAGGCTCAGATCCGTCGGCTATGGTTCTCCACAAAGGAGACATCGCCACTTTCGAATTCGAACTACCTGGGCTGACTGATCCGGGCATGAAACGCGACTTTGTAGTGAAGGCGGTTGGACGATATGAACCAGTTCTTCGCACAGCAACAGACGAAATGCCGACTGCATTCCGGCTCCATGAGAATTTTCCGAACCCGTTCAATGCAGGAACAGTCATTTCATTTGACTTAAGTGAGAACTCAGACTGGGATCTCACTATCTACAATGTTCTTGGCCAGCCGATCCGCCAATTTGAAGGCCGCGGCGACGAGGGACAAGTCCGGTTGACCTGGGATGGTCGGAACGGTTTTGGCTCGCTGGCAGCTTCGGGGGTGTACCTATACCGGCTGGAGGCCAACGGTCACAGTTCGACCAAGAAGATGATGCTTCTGAGATAACCTGTTTTCTGACAACCATCGCATGTGCAGCAATGGGCCGCCGGATTCTCGGCGGCCCTTTTCTTGTGCGTCCGGTATGGGCACTGACCTGGAGGTATAAGTCCTCTGTGAAGCAGATCACAGCGACACAAGGGAAGCGTTCTTCAATCGTCAACCCTCCATCCTCGCCTTGATCGACCACGCCAGCAGCGGCTGCGTCAACTCATGATGCCCGGTGAAGGAGTAGCCCTTGCCGGAGTGTATCGTCGGGCGGTTGACAACGTTGGTGTTGGGGAGGTAGTCCTGTAGGGAGGGTGCGCTCTTTGCACCCACCCTACGTCTGCTCTCGATGGCGACGGCGGAAGAGCAGGCTCGGCGGAAGCCTCGCCCTCCCGATCAATGCGGGATCGAGACTCGAGTTACAGTCCCAGCCGCGATTTGATCGACCAGGCCAGGAGCGGCAGCATCAGTTCGTGATGCCCGGTGAAGGAGTAGCCCTTGCCGGAGCGCAGTGTGGGACGGTTGACGACGTTGGTGTTGGGGCGGTAGTGCTGGATCATGTCGAAATTGGCGGTGACAAAGCCGGTCACCCTGCCGCGGTTGCGGGCGACGGTCAGCGCTTTCAGGAAGACTTCGGGAAGGATGACCGCCGAGCCGAAGTGCAACACCACGCCGCCGTCATGGAGGCGGCGGCACTGCGCCGCGAAAATCCTGAAGTCCAGATGGCCGGTCTTCCCCACCGCCGCGCCGTCGTATTCGGGATGCTGGGCGACGATCTCGGCGCCGATGGCGGGAAAGACGAGCGCGGGAATGCCATAACGCACCGCCTGCGCGGTGAGCGAATAAACCGCATGCGGCGGATGTTTCTGAATGATGTAGCGCCCCACGCCCTCCCCCAACCCGACGCCGTAGCGAGCCGCGGTTTTCACGCCTCCCGCAAACCATTTGGCCGTGTCTTCGGCCATGCCGAAACGGCCATCCTCCAGACCGGCGGCGACATCCTCGGAGGTGCGCCCGAGGAAGGCGATTTCCAGATCATGAATGGCGCCAGCGCCATTGAAGGCGACCAGGTCGACCAGTCCATCGCTCATCAGGTCGATGATCACCGGCGAGAGGCCGCATTTGAGCACATGCGCGCCGAACAACCAGAAGATCGGCTTGTCGTTCTGCCGGGCGGCGACAATCGCATCGAGCAAGGCGCGCCAGTCGTTGGCTTTGAGGAATCCGGGAAGCGCATCGAGGTATTCGGCGAGACGGTCGGCCGAGTCGAGCGGTTTGGCGAAACGGGTGACATCGACCAGCGAGTCGCGCCGCGCGGCCTTAACCCGTTTGAGGCCGCGGAGAGTATCGGGGGTGTGTGTCGGTCGATTGGGCATCGGTGGAAAGGAAAGCAAATGCGCGGGGAAAGCCAAGAGGATGGGTGGGAAGTGAACAAAGATTCCAAGCCGGCGGCCATCGACTGCGCTTAGGATCTTTGGGGCAGCGCCGGCCTGGAATGACGGGATCGTAACGCCCCGTCATTGCGAGGAGGGCGCGTTCTTTGCGGCCGACGAAGCAATCTTTTTTGGCGGACGCGCGGATCAGTAGCGACGGATCTGCCCGAGGCGGTAGTCTTCGAGTTCGGCGATGATCGAGCCGACCACCACTTTGCTTTTCATCAGGACGGGCAGATGGAGACGGTCATCGGTGAGCCAGACGGTCACTTTACCCTCGTGCTTGAACAGGCCGGCCGCCTGCAACAGCGGCTCGACCACTACGGTGCTGAAGACCCCGGCCTTGACCTTGATGCGTTCCTTTTTGATGATCCTGACAGTCAACCGGTAGAGCTTCTTGCCGGAATAGATGTCCAGTTCGATGTCCTGGCCCGGCACCAGTTCCATCGTCCGGACATGATACAAAAGCGAGAGATCATCAAGGACATAGCGGGGCACCGGGAACGTGTCCTTGGGCGTGTACCCCATGCCGGCCTCGGGATCGAAGCGGATGCGGCGGTTGGAGCGGTAGCGTCCCTCATGGAGGCGCTTTTCGAAGTGCAGCGGATAGAGTTCGCGCACATCCATGAATGTCTCGACCCGGTCATCGACCTTGAAAAAGGTAGAGACAAAGCCGTTGGACTTGACGGTGGAGACGATCGGATAACAGAGCCGTCCAAAAGTGTCGACCGGGGCGCCGACAAACATGGCGCCGGTGCCGGCATTGATCTTCTCCCAGCCGATCGAATAGGTGAGCGACTCGCCGACGCCGAAGGCCCAGTTGGTGACCGGACGGGGCGGCCAGGGGCCGGTGCCGACGGTCAGACTTTCGGGGAGTTCATTGACCGGCTTGCCGGTGTCGGTATCGGCGGGTTCATTCTGATCGGCGGCGCGCAAGGGCGGCGCATACGGATCGGCCATCAACAGACACACCGCCAGCGCGGCCAATGCCAGAAGCGCCATCTGCGACAGGCGCCGCGCGGAGCGCTCGGTGGCAGGCGCGGTCATGATGCGACGCCGGCGCGTTGCCGGATCCCCGGCAGAGCGCGTCGGATCGCCTCCTCGATTTCGAAAAAGGCCTGCTCGTAGCGATTCATGTCACCGCCGATCGGATCACGGATCGAGTCGCGCCGCGGATCGAACGTCGCATTCGGAAAGGCGCGCAGAAGAAAGACCCGATCGGGATCGGCGCCGAGATTGATGCAGGATTCGTGGTGCTCCTCCGACAGGGCCAGGACGAGATCGGACTCCTGCAACAGCGCCGGCGTCACCGCCTGCGAGCGGTGCGCGGAGAGATCGATGCCATACCTGGCGCAGATGGCGATGGCGTTGTCGGTGGCGGGAGCTCCGATCATGCCGCCGGTTCCGGCGGAACGGACATCGAACCGCACCGGGTTGTCGGGCAGTTCGGCCAGCGCCTTCTTCAGGATTCCCTCGGCCATCGGGCTGCGACAGGTGTTGCCGGTGCAGACAAACAAGACCCGATAGGGACGCGAGCCGGCGGCGGGCGGATCAGGTTCGGGCATGCGATTCATGTTGTCACTTAAACAGCCCGGCGCATGGCGTCGTTCCAGGCCTGTTGGGTCACCGGTCCGGGGCGCAACTGCCGCGGACGGGATCCGGTGCAGTCGACGATGGTCGATGCGGCACGGCGACGGTAGCGCGTCGGACGCGCCCAGACCAGCCGTCGCGCCTGCGCCTGTTGCACCAGCCAGCGGTTTTCCGCGCGCGGGTTCAACAGAATGCCGCTGGGGTTGGCGCTGGTGGCCAGCAGCGGATGGCCCAGCCGCGCCAGCAGACGCGCAATCAGCGGTTCGGGGGAGACACGCACCCCGACCGATCGTCCATCGCCCCCCAACAACTTGAAGGTTGGGTTGACGGTGGGCAAGATCAATGTCAGCGGCCCCGGCCAGAAGGCGGCCGCCAGTGTCCGCGCGGCGGGAGGACAACCGATACGCCATCGCGCCAGTTCATCGACGCCCGTCAGAAAGATGGTAAACGGCGCGCCGGGGCCGCGTCCTTTGATCTGCCGCACGCGTTCGACCGCCTCCGCGCTGGTGGCATCAGCGGCCAGGGCATACTGGGTTTCGGTGGGGATCACCGCGGCCCCCCGACGACGCAGATGCCGCACCAGCGGGCCCACGGCGGCTTCGGGGTTGTAACGGTCGAGCGGAATGATCATCCCGGCCGCCTGGGTCAGAGGTAGGGCTCCCACTGCGGGTCGGACTTGAGCCGTTCCATCAGCCGTTTGATTTCATCGATGCGGCTTTTGTGCGCGACCAGGATCGCTTTGTCGGTGCGCACGACGACCAGGTCGGAGACGCCGAAGGCGCAGATGAGGTCATCGGTGTCGTTGTAGACGGTGGTGTCGAAGGTTTCCATCTCGACCACCCGGCCGACGAGGACGTTGTTGTCGACATCGGCCTTGCGCAACCGCGAGAGCGCCAGCCAGGAGCCAACATCGTCCCAAGCCAGGTCGGCTTTGATGGCGACAACGTTGCTTGCGCGTTCGAGCACGGCAACGTCGATTGGAATTCTCTCGGCGGTCTCGTAGAGTTTGGCCAGCGCCTGCCTGTCGCGTCCGGACTTGCGGTACTGTGCCAACGGTTGGTAGACGCCGGGGCAGTGCTTCTCGAGCGCCTCCAACAGGGTCTTAACCGTCCAGACAAAGATGCCGGCGTTCCAGAGGTGCCGGCGGCCGTAGTAGTAATCCTGCGCGGTGGTGCGGTCGGGTTTTTCGCGGAAGGTCTCGACCTGATAGGAATTGATGCCGTCGGCGGAGGCGAAGTGCGGCCCCAGTTCGATGTAGCCGTAGCCGGTCTCGGGACGGGAGGGGTTGATGCCGATGATGACGAGGTTGTTTTCCGCCTTGGCAAGACGGATCCCTTCGCGGAGGATGCGGCGCAGCATCGCCGCCGGCTCGATGGCGTGATCGGCGGAGAGCACGACCAGGGTGGCCTCCGGATCGCGGCGGGCGATTTCGACCGCGGCCCAGCCAATGGCCAGCGCGGTGTTGCAGCCGCGCGGCTCCATGAGCACGTTCTCCTTCGGCAGATAGGTGACTCGCTCCTGCACCGCGTGGCCGATCTCCTCGCTGGTCACCACCCAGGTCCGCTCGGCGGGGAAATCGGGTTTGATGCGCTCGATGGTGGTTTCCAGGAGCGACTGATCACCGAGGATCGGTAGAAGCTGCTTGGGGCGTTGGCGGCGCGACAGGGGCCAGAAGCGTTCTCCGTGTCCCCCGGCGAGAATGACGGCATGATCCATAGGGTGTCCCGTGCGCGGCCGCTAAAACTTCGACGCGCGTCCGTGGTAACGATCATATTGACGGCGCAGGTCCTTGAGGTCTTCCCAGGAGTCGCGCTTCCATTCGGGGTTGCGCAATAGCGCCGCCGGGTGAAAGGTGACCAGCATGCGCGAGGCGCCGAACTCAAACCAGCGGCCGCGCAGTTTGGAAATCGGGGTCTTGGTATCGAGCAGAATCTGCGCGGAGACGCGCCCGAGACAGACGAGGAAGGGCGGGGCGATCAGGCGGATCTGCTCGGCCAGATGCGGCAGGCAGGCCTCGGATTCCTCGGGCAGCGGATCGCGGTTGTCGGGCGGACGACACTTGAGGATGTTGGCGATGTAGACCTGGGTCCGATCCAGATCGATCGCGGCCAGCATCTTGTCGAGCAACTGGCCGGCGCGACCGACAAACGGTTCCCCCTTCAGGTCTTCATCACGTCCCGGCGCCTCGCCGATGAACATGATCTCGGCGCGGGGATTGCCGACGCCAAAGACGAAATTGGTGCGGGTGTGCCCCAGCGGGCACTTGGTGCAGGTGTGGATGCGGTCATACAGTTCGGTGAGCGTGGCGGCGCGCCGCTTCTCCCCCGCCGGAGCGAACAGTTCCATGGTCGGTTCCATGTCGAGGGCCTGGCGCAGGGCGCGCGCCATCGCGGCCGGAGTCTCTTCCATGGATGTTTGGTACGCAAGCGGGGCGGGGCTGTCAAGATGAAGGATCGCGCGCGCGGGCAATGGCGCGTGATCGCGGACACGATCAGGGCGAGATCAGACGACGCGGGCCGGACGAACGCCGCGCAGGGCAATGGCGCGACTCAAGATGCGGTGCGCCAGTTCAAGTTTGGGACAAACGCCGGTCTCCTCCGGGGCGCTGTCGCGCGTGAGGAAAATCGCGTCGTTGGTGTCGCCGCCGAATTCGGAGCCGGGATGGGTGGGATTGTTGGCAACCAGCAAATCGAGGTTTTTCTTTTCCAGCTTGGCGCTGGAGACAAGACGCTGCGAATCGGTCTCCAGCGAGAAACCGACCAAAATCTGGTGCGGGCGCTTGCGCGCGCCGAGATCGGCGAGGATGTCGGGGGTTGGCTCCCACTCGATCCGCGGGGCGCCGGCGTCCTTGCTGAGCTTGGTGTCACTGGGATGCGCGGGGCGCCAGTCGGCCACGGCGGCGACGCCGATGGTGATGTCGGCGCGATCAAAACGCGCCAGCGCCGCCTGGTGCATCTGCGCGGCGGTCTGCACCGGGACGAATTCGGAGACTGCCGGACGCGGCAGCGCGGTGGGGCCGCTGATCAGCGTGACGGCGGCGCCGCGGGCGGCGGCCGCCTGCGCGACTGCATAGCCCATCTTGCCCGATGAGCGATTGGTAATCACGCGCACCGGATCGAGCGGCTCCTGCGTCGGCCCGGCGGTGACCAGCACATGCAAACCGACCAGATCGCGTGGATGACGCGCGTTGAAGTGGTCGAGCACCGCCTGCAGGATCTCCTCCGGCTCGGCCATGCGTCCGACACCGACGGTGTGACAGGCCAGCTCACCGGTGCCGGGTTCGACGAACAGCGTGCCGCGACGGCGCAGGCGCTGCAGGTTCTCCTGCACCGCGGCGTTGTACCACATCTCGGTGTTCATTGCCGGCGCCAGCATGACCGGCGCGGTGGTGGAAATCAGCAGCGTGGTCAAAAGATCATCGGCCAGGCCGTTGGCGTAGCGACCGATCAGATTGGCGGTCGCCGGCGCGATGAGGAACAGCTCGGCCCACTGAGCGACATCGATGTGCCGTGTGCCGACAAACCGCTCGGCGGGAAACATGTCGATTAAGACATCGCGTCCGGAGAGGGTCTCCATTGTCAGGGGCGTGATGAATTTCGCCCCATGCGGGGTCATGGTGACCCAGACATCGGCGCCGGCATCCTTCAGACGGCGGCAGAGGTAGGCCGTCTTGTAGGCAGCGATGCCGCCGGAGATGCCCAGCAGAATGTGACGGTCTTTCAGCGGTGCCATAGTCGGATTATCGGCTGTTTCCCCGCGCCGGTGAGTGTCGTGACGGTCCCCCGATGGTCCGCGCCGCATGCGAAGGACCCCGGAGGTGAACGGCGCCATCAGCCGGCCATCGCCTTTATCAACGCGGCTTAGTGCCGGAAGTTCCGTACGCCGGAGAAGACCATGGCGATTCCGGCGGCGTCGCAAGCGGCGATGACGTCGGGGTCGCGTTTGGAGCCTCCCGGTTGGATGATCGCGGTGATGCCCGCGGCGATGGCCGCCTCCGGTCCATCGGCCATCGGGAAGAAGGCATCGGAGGCCAGCACCGCGCCTTTCGATCTCTCTCCCGCCTTGCTGATGGCCTGATGCACCGCATCGACGCGCGATGTCTGCCCGGCGCCGAAGCCGACCGCGGCGTTCCCCCTGACCAGGACGATCGCGTTCGACTTGGCATGCTTGACCATGATGCGTCCCAGCAGGAGCGACTCGATCTCTGCCGGTGTCGGCTGTTTGCGGGTCACAACCCGCAGGTTTTCCGCGCCGACGACGGCGGTGTCCTCGCTTTGCACCAGAAGGCCGCCGACGACATCGCGCATGCGGAAGCGCAGGGCCTCCCTGAGATTCATGGTCGGCACTTCGACATAGCGGCGGGTCTTTTTCTGCTTGAGCAAATCGAGCGCATCGGGCGCAAAGCCGGGCGCGAGGATGCATTCCAGGAAGGTGGTCTCATCCAGCGCCCGGGCGCAATCGAGGTCGACCGGACGGTTGAGCGCGACGATGCCGCCGTAGGCCGAGAGCGGATCGGTGTCATAGGCGGCGAGGTAGGCGTCGCGGATGTTGCCGGCGACCGCAGCGCCGCAGGGGCTGGCGTGCTTAAAAATGGCGGCGAAGGGCTGCGCGAAGTCGGCGGCCATCCGCCAGGCGGCATCGAGATCGTTGAGATTGTTGTAGGAGAGTTCCTTACCGCCATGCACCCGCGCGCGCGCCAGCGAAATGGGCGCCTCATCGGCGGCGTAGATCGCCGCCTGCTGATGGGGATTCTCGCCGTAGCGCAACGAGGCCATCCGGGTGAAACGCGGGATATAGACCGCCGGGAAGACGCCCTGTTCCTCGCCGGAAAAGCGATCGTAAAGATACGCGGCGATCCGGGCATCGTAGGCGGCGGTGATCGCAAACGCCTTGGCCGCCAGACGGGCGCGGGTGGCCAGTGTGGTCTGTCCCTGGTGGTCGTTCAGCTCGGCGGTGATGGTGGCGTAATCGGCCGGATCGCAGACCACCGCGACGGTGGCGTGGTTTTTCGCCGCGCCGCGGATCATCGATGGCCCGCCGACGTCGATCAGTTCGATCGCCTCGGCCAGCGTGGCGTTGGGGTCATCGGCGGCCCTGGAGAACGGGTAGAGATTGACCACCACCAATTCAAGGGCGGCGATGTTATGCTCACGCATCTGGTCGCGGTCCTTCGGATGGCCGGGGCGGGCGAGGATGCCGCCCATCATGATCGGATGCAGGGTCTTGACACGGCCATCGAACATCGAGCCGACGCCGGTCAAGTCCTCGACCGAGGTGGCCGCGAGACCGGCGTCGCGCAGCGCCTTCAATGTGCCGCCGGTGGAGATAATCTCGACCCCGTGGGATGTCAGGGCGCGGGCGAACTCGACGATGCCGGTCTTGTCGTAGACGGAGAGCACGGCGCGCCGGACGCGCACGAAATCGGGGGCGGCGGACGCGGCGGTCATGGCGCCGGACTCGGCGGCGGTGGGGGGATTCATCGGATGTCTTCTCTCTGGCCGCGGCGCGGGGCCGCGGCGTTCGGGTGTCATGATGACGGAATGAGAAGCCGCGCGACTTCCTCATACTTGGCCACGGTGTTGGCGACCACGTCGGCCGGAAGCTCCGGCCCAGGCGGGGTCTTGCTCCAGCGAATGGCCTTGAGATACTCGCGCACATACTGCTTGTCGAAACTGGGCTGGACCTTGCCCGGCTGGTAGTGGGCGGCGGGCCAGAAGCGCGAGGAGTCGGGGGAGCAAATCTCATCGATCAACGTGAGCGTGTCGCCGTCGAAACCGAATTCGAACTTGGTGTCGGCGATGATCACGCCGCGGGCGCGGGAGTAGTCGGCGACCCAGTTGTAGAGCGCAATCGAGGTGTCGCGCAGCCGCCCGGCCAGATCGGCGCCCAGCTCATCGGCCATGCGCTGAAACGAGATGTTCTCATCGTGGCCGGTGTCGCTTTTGGTGGCCGGGGTGAAGATCGGCTCCGGCAGTTTCTGCGACTCCACCAGGTTATCGGGGAAGCGGAAACCATGAAGCGAAACCACGCCGCCCTTGGCGTTCGGACGGGCATCCTCGTACTCGGCCATCAGCGAGCCGGTGATGTAGCCGCGCACGACGCATTCAAAGTCGATGCGGCGGCACTTCTTGACCAGCATCGAACGCCCATCCAGCTGATCGGCGAAGTCGGGGAGCGGCGGCGGGAAGGCGGCAACGTCGCTGGCCAGCAGATGATTGGGCACGATGTGCCGTGTCTGCGAAAACCAGAAGACCGACATGCGGGTGAGGAGTTTCCCCTTGCCGGGAATCGGGGTCGGCAACACGACATCGAAGGCCGAGAGACGGTCGGTGGCCACGATCAGCAGTTTGTCGCCCAGATCATAGACGTCGCGGACCTTGCCGCGGGCATGGAGCGGGACGCCGGGGATGTTGGTTTGAACGATGGCGCCGTGGTCGGTGGTCACTGTCATGGGTTGGTCATCCTTTCGTTGCCGGGGAATGTAGCCCGGCCGGCGTGCCGGAATCAACGGCGCTCGGCGGCAAATTTCGCAATCGCTTCGGGCAGAAGTTCATGCTCCACTTTCAGGACCCGCTCGCGCAGGGTTTCGGGGGTGTCATCTGGAAGGACCGGGACTTTGCGCTGCAGGAAGATCGGCCCGCGGTCGTACTCGGTGTCGACAAAATGCACGGTGGCGCCGCTTTCGGTTTCGCCGGCGGCGATCACCGCCTCGTGGACAAACATGCCGTACATCCCCCGCCCGCCGAACTTGGGCAAGAGCGCCGGGTGGATGTTGATGATGCGGCCGGCGTACGCATGGACCACCTCGGCCGGCAGCAGCTTCATGTAGCCGGCCAGCACGATCAATTCGGTGCGGGTTTCGCGCAGGATGTTGAGCAGCCCTTCGACAAAGGCCTCGCGCGAGCCGGCGC
Organism: bacterium; assembly: GCA_035559435.1. Lineage (NCBI taxonomy): Bacteria > bacterium. The sequence goes on along the minus strand of DATMBC010000065.1, from coordinate 71,435 downwards.
GCACCTCCGACCAGTGCTCGGCGCGGATGCCCGCCTGACGGGCGCGTTCGAGGACGTAGGCATTCCGATTGTTGCAAATCAACGCCATGATCCGGGCGTTGAGTTGCCCGGAAGCGATCTTGTCGACAATGGCCTGGAAGTTGCTGCCGTTGCCGGAGGCAAGCACGGTGATGCGAATGGGGTCAGTGGTCATGGTCGGGGGTCCGTGATGGTCGGAATCGGTTCATGTGTATGGGTAGGAACAAAGATTGCTTCGTCGGCCCGGCATAGAGCCGTCGGGTCTCCCCGCAATGACGATGCAGGCGTCCAGCCGTCACTCCCACGTCATTGCGAGGAGGGCGCGCTCTTTGCGCCCGACGAAGCAATCCTTGCTGGGCAGCGGGCCGGAGCAACCGTAGCACCATGTATCTTTATTCCCACGTCGTGGCGTATTGCATACGCCCTTCACGTGCGTGGCAACAGGGGCGTATGCAATACGCCCCTACGAGCATCAATCAATCATCCTCATGCTCCCCGCATGGGAGAAGGATCATACATCGAATGCCGATTCTTCCACAATAGTCCAGATGTCAGATTGGCGATCCCGCCGTACCCTGCCTAACACTGTTCGTTCAACCGCTGCCTGAGCAGTTCGCTCACTTTGCCGGGATTGGCGGCGCCCTGCGTCAATTTCATCGTCTGGCCGACGAAGAAGCCGAACAGTTGTGTCTTGCCGGCGTGGTAGAGAGCGACCTGGTCGGCGTGTTCGGACAGCACGCGGTCGATGACGGGCAGCAACTCGGCATCGGTCGAGATCTGGACGAGCCCCGATGAGGCAACGATGTCGCGGGCGGTGCGTCCGGTGGCGGCCATCTGATCGAAGATCTCCTTGGCCATCTTGCCGGAAATCGTGCCTTTCGCCACCAAGTTGAACATCTCGCCGAGAGCGGCGGGGGTTACCGGCAACCGATCGATGGTGATCCCCTTCTCCCTGGTGACGCGCAGGACCTCGGTCATGATCCAGTTCGAGACTTTCTTGCCGTCGGGAAAATGGCGGACTGTCTCCTCGAAGAAATCGGCCAGCGCGCGGGTGTCGGTGAGCACGGCCGCGTCGTAGTCGGGGATGCCATACTGCGACGCCAGGCGCGCGGCGCGCGCGCCGGGCAATTCGGGCAGCGAGCGGCGCACGTCCTCGATCCAGGCCTTCGACACACGCAACGGCAGCAGATCGGGGTCGGGGAAATAGCGGTAATCCGACGACTCCTCCTTGGAGCGCATCGGGTGGGCCGATTGCGCCCGCTCGTCCCACAGCATCGTCTGCTGGACCACGACGCCGCCGGATTCGACCAGCCGGGTCTGGCGCTCAATCTCGAAGGCGAGGGCGCGTTCGACGCCGCGGATCGAATTCATGTTTTTCACTTCGGTGCGGGTGCCGAACCGTGGGTCACCGACCGGACGAATCGAGACATTCGCGTCGCAGCGCAGCGCCCCCTCCTCCATGTTGCCGGTGCAGATGCCGAGGTATTCGAGGGTCTGGCGCAGGCGGGTCAGGTAGAGCCCTGCCTGGCGCGGGGAGCGGATGTCGGGTTTGCTGACAATCTCGATCAACGGCACGCCGCAGCGGTTCATGTCGACCCAGGTGGCGTCGGCGTCATGCGCGTATTCGGGATGAAACGACTTGCCGGCGTCCTCTTCGAGGTGGATGCGGATAAGGCCGATTGCAATCTCGGCGCCGTCGTCGAGGAAGGTGACCGCGCCACCTTCGCCGAGCGGGCGGTCATACTGCGAGATCTGGTAACCCTTGGGCAGGTCGGGATAGAAGTAGTTCTTGCGCGCGAAGATCGATTCGCGATTGACGGTCCCGCCGACGGCGAGAATCATCCTCATCGCGTATTCGACCGCGCGGCGGTTGAGCACCGGCAGCGCGCCGGGCAGCCCGAGACAGACCGGACAGGTCTGGGTGTTCGGTTCGGCGCCATAGGCGGCGCGGCAACCGCAGAAGATCTTGGTCTCGGTCAAAAGCTGCGCGTGGACTTCCAGTCCGATGACGGGCTCGTATTTCATGGGCACGGTCAGAATCGCTCGATGGTTTCCCCGGCGCTCAGAATGATGTGTTCCTCAAAGGGGCGTCCAATCAACTGCGCGCCGATCGGCAGCCCGCTGGAGGATTTGCCGCAAGGCACCGACACGGCCGGCACGCCGGCAAGATTGATCGACGTCGTGTAGATGTCGGACAGATACATCGCCAGCGGGTCCTCGGTGCGTTCGCCGAGCTTGAAGGCGACGGTCGGCGCGGTCGGCGTGAGCAGGCAGTCGCAACTCTCGAAGGCGCGGCGGAAATCATCGGCGATCAGCGCGCGGACCTTCTGCGCGGTGCCATAGTAGGCATCGAAGTACCCGGCGGAAAGGACATAGGTGCCCAGGAGAATGCGGCGCTTGACCTCGGCCCCGAATCCCTCGTTGCGGGTCTTCTCATACATCTCGATCAGGTCGCGGGCCGTACCGGTCCGGTGGCCATACTTGACGCCGTCATAGCGGGCCAGGTTGGAGGAGGCCTCGGCGGTGCAGATGACGTAGTAGGCGGCAATGGTGTACTTGGTGTGCGGCAATGAGACGTCGACAAAACGGTGCCCCTGCCGTTCGAGACGCGCCCGGGCCTCGTTGACCGCCGCGGCGACTTCGGGATCAAGCCCCTCGCCGTAGTATTCGCGCGGCAGGCCGATGGTCAGCCGTTCGGGAAGCGGACGGCCATCGCTTAGCGGCATCGATGTTGAGTCGTGGGGATCATGCCCCTTGATGACATCGAAGACGGCGCGGACATCGGCGATCGAGCGTCCGAAGGGGCCGATCTGGTCCAGCGACGAGGCAAAGGCGACCAGCCCCCAGCGTGAGACGGAGCCGTAGGTCGGCTTGAGGCCGACCACGCCGCAGAATCCGGCGGGGGTGCGAATCGAGCCGCCGGTGTCGGAGCCAAGGGAGCCCATCGCCTGAAAGTCGGCGACGGCGACCGCCGACCCGCCCGAGGAACCGCCCGGCACTCGGCGGGGATCATGGGGATTGCGCGACGGACCAAAGAAGGAATTCTCGGTGGATGAGCCCATGGCGAACTCATCGAGGTTGGTCTTGCCGATGATGATGGCATCGGCGGCTTTCAGGCGCGAGACGACCGTGGCCTCGTAGGGGGGCTTCCAGTTTGCGAGCATGCGCGAGCCGCAGGTGCAGGGCACGCCGGGCATTGCGATGTTGTCCTTGATCGCCACGATCGCCCCGGCCAGCGGCCCGAGGGGACGGCCGGCGGCGCGCTTCCCGTCGATCGCCGCCGCCTGCATACGGGCGTCGGTGTCGGTGACGCGCAGGTAGGCGTTCAGACCGCGCCGCTCGGTGATCCGATCAAGATGGGCATCGACAATCTTCGAAGCGGAGATGTCGCCGGCGACCACGCGACGGACGGCCTCGGCGATCGACCAATGTGTCGGGGAAAGGCTCACCCTGAATGATAGGACGGTCCGACTCTGAAATCAATCCGCGGTCGGCCAACCTCTCCCCGACCGGGAGAGGTTGGCGCGGACCGGCCGATGTCAGAGCAGTGGCAGGTATTCGTTCATCTCGTAGTCGGTGACATGCATGCGGAAACGATCCCATTCGAGCCGTTTGTTGGCCAGAAGCGTGTTGAAGATGTGCGCGCCCAGGGTTTCGCGCATCAGCTCCGATTGTTCGAAGACATCGCACGCTTCAGCCAGCGAGCCGGGGAGCGCCTTGATCCCGAGTTGGTCGCGCTGCTTGTCGTCCATGTGGAAGATATTCTGTTCGACCGGCTCGCCCAGCGGATACTGCTGCTCGATGCCCTTGAGGCCGGCGGCGAGCATGCAGGCGAAGGCGAGATAGGGGTTGCAGGCCGGATCGGGGGAGCGGAGTTCGACGCGGGTCGCCTTCTCCTTGCCGACGCGGTACATCGGGATGCGGATGAGCGAGGAACGGTTGCGCATGCCCCAGGAGAGGTACACCGGGGCCTCGTAGCCCACCACCAGCCGCTTGTAGGAGTTGACCCACTGGTTGGTGACGAGCGTGAACTCGCGGATGTGCTGGAGCAGCCCGGCGATGTAGTGGCGCGCGACCTTCGAGAGGTGATAGGCGTCACCCTTCTCGAAGAAAAGATTCTTACTGCCTTCGAACAGCGACTGATGAGTGTGCATGCCGGAGCCGTTCTGGCCGAAGATCGGCTTGGGCATGAAGCTGGCGTAAGCGCCGGCCTCCAGCGCCAGTTCCTTGACCACGAAACGGTAAAGCATGGCGTAGTCGGCCATGGTCAGCGCTTCCTGATAGCGCAGGTCGATCTCGTGCTGGGAGGGCGCGACCTCATGGTGGGAGCACTCCACCTGGATGCCGAGTTGCTCAAGCGAGACCACCGCCTTCTTGCGCAGGCGGGTGCCCTCGTCGATGGTCGAATAGTCGAAGTAGCCGTCGCGGTCGAGCAGTTCGGTGCCGTTGGCATTGCGGAAGTAGAAGTACTCGATCTCCGGCCCGGTGTAGAACGTCCAGCCCTTGTCCTGCACCTTCTTCAGAGCGCGCTTGAGCACCTGGCGCGGATCGCCCTGGAAGGGCGTGCCATCGGGCTTTTCGATGTCGCAGAACATCAGCGCCACCCGCTCGCCGGCGACCAGCCAGGGAATGATGCGGAAGGTCGCGATGTCAGGACGCGCCATCAGGTCGGATTCCTCGATGCGCACATATCCCTCGACCGACGAGCCATCGAAGCCCTGCCCCTCTTCGAGCACGCCCTCGATTTCCGAGCGCGTGATCGACATCCCCTTCATGTGGCCCAGGACATCCGTGAAGAGAAGGCGGATGTACTTCACGTTGTTCTTGTCCAAGGCAGTGAGAACATCGGCATTGGTTTTGACCATTGTCCCGTCACCCTCTCTGGTTTGTGTGTCTTCCGCCCCCCTGAAAAAGCCAGCGAATCAATGATTTGGCGCACCTAAGTCAAACGGAAACTGTCGCGATGTGGAACAATCGCCTATCACCACAAGCCACAAGGGGTTGTGGCTGGTCAGTTTCACGCCGCGATTGGCAGTGGTGCGACAATTTCCATGAGTGGTTAAGTCCAAGCAGCCACGCCAAATACAGAAACGGGCCGACGCTGTGCGCCGGCCCGTTTGGATCTTTCAGTGTGGCGGCCCGTTACTTCTTGAGAAACGGCGTAATCAAATCAATCGGGATGGGGAAGATCGTTGTGGAGTTTTTCTCCGCGGCGATCTCGGTCAGCGTCTGCAGGTAGCGAAGCTGCAGCGTGGCGGGGTTGCGTCCGATGATTTCGGCGGCTTCGGCCAGTTTCTGCGAGGCCTGCAGTTCGCCTTCGGCGTGGATGATCTTGGCGCGGCGTTCACGTTCGGCCTCGGCCTGGCGGGCAATGGCGCGCTGCATCTCGACCGGCAGATCGACATTCTTCACCTCGACGACGGAGACTTTGACGCCCCACGGCTCGGTCTGGTCGTCGATGATTTTCTGCAGTTGCTTGTTGATCTGTTCGCGATTGGCCAACAGGTCATCGAGTTCGAACTGGCCGAGAATCGAGCGCAGTGTGGTCTGGGCGATCTGCGATGTGGCGACCAGGTAGTTGGCGACGTTGACAATGGCCATGTTGGCGTCGATGACGCGGAAGTACACAACGGCGTTGACCTTGACCGAGATGTTGTCGCGCGTGATCACATCCTGCGGCGGGACATCGAGGGTCACGGTGCGCAAATCGACCTTCTGCAGTTTGTCGATGATCGGGATCAGCAGGATGAGCCCCGGCCCCTTGGCGCCGATCAAGCGCCCGAGCCGGAAGACGACGCCGCGCTCGTATTCCTTCAGCACGCGGATGGCGTTGCCGAGGATGATGAGCGCGACCACAATGATGATGAACGGCGCCAACGACGGCATGTTTCCTTCCATGGTGAACCCCTCCGCCTGCGGCGGCCCGACGGTCGGGCAGCCGGCGATCGTTACGGAATCGGTTTGACGATCAGTTTCATACCCTGTTTGCCGACCACTTCGACGCGCGTGCCGGCGGCGACCGGGGCCTGGGTCTCGGCCTGCCAGTATTCGCCGCCGACATAGACCATTCCGGTCGTCTCGAAGGCCTCGCGCGCGGTGCCGATCTGGCCAATCAAGCCCTCGGGGCCGGTGACCGGACGGCGCAACCGCGCCTTCAGCGCCATCGCCAGCCCGAAGGTGAAAAACGCGACCACGGTCCCGACCACGGCGAGGATCACGGTGAACGAGATCTGCGCGGCCGGATCGGGGGAATCGATGAGCATGACCGACCCGATGATCATGGCGATGGCGCCTCCCACGGTCAGCAGGCCGTGGCTGATGATCTTCAGTTCGAGAATAAACAGGATGATGGCGACGAGGATGAGCGACAACCCGGCGTAGTTGATCGGCAGCGTCTGCAGCGAATAGAATCCAAGGATGAGCGCGATCGCGCCGACGACGCCGGGGAAGATGCTGCCGGGGTTGTACAACTCCATCAGGATGCCAATCCAGCCGATCGACATCAGGATGTAGGCGATGTTGGGATTGCTGATCAGGCCGAGGAGTTTTTCGCGCCAGGTCGGCTCGATGCGCACCACCGCCGCGCCGCGGGTGTCAAGGGTGTCTTCGCCGAAGGGAAGCATGACGACGCGGCCATGGAGGGAGTCGATCAGATCGTCGAGGTCATCGGCAATAAGGTCGACGATGTTGGAGTCAACCGCCTCGTGGGAGGTGATGGAGACCGATTCTCGCACGGCGCGTTCGGCCCAGGCGGCGTTGCGTCCGCGGCGCTGGGCGATCGCCTTGATGTTGGCGGCGGCGTCGTTGGTGGCCTTGCCGGACATGACCGAATCCATCTCCCCCTGCAGGGTGACCGGATGGGCGGCGCCGGCGTTGGTGCCGGGGGCCATGGCGGCGATGTGGCCGGAAATGAGGATGAAGACGCCCGCCGAGGTGGCGCTGGCGCCCGAAGGGGCGACATAGGTGACCACCGGCACGTTGGCGTTGAGAATCTGCTGGGTGATTTCGTGGGTGGTGGAGACCAGCCCGCCGGGAGTGTCCATCTGGACGATCAGCGCTTCGGCATCCTCCGCCACCGCCGCCTCGAGGGCGTTTTCGATCTGCATCGCGGTGACCGGGCCAATCGGGCCCTTGATGGTCATCACGTGCACCGATGCGCCCAGCGCCGCCGCGGCCCCCAGGAGAACCAGCGCCGCGACCAGAGTCAGTCGGTGGAGGTTCGAACGTCTCATCTGCGAATGGTATACGTGATTCCGCGCCGGATTGCGAGATGAATCGACCGCCCAATGGCAAACAAGGGGCCAAAGCCCCTTGTCTGCCCAATGATGACTGTGCGGACTTAGTACTCTTCGGAGGCGAAGTACCGCTCGATCCGGTCGAGGAAATCGTCGACGCGGGTCTGGTCGGTGACGCCGGACTTCGTGGCGCGGCGGCGGCCGGACTTGTTTTTCTCGGCGATGACGAGCGCCTCATCGAGGGTCAGTTCCATCTTGTCGATGAAGCTCGACTGCGACGGGTGCAGTTTGGCGGTGGTCTCATAGAGGAACGGAACCGAGGCGCCCATCTTCATCGCCAGCACGGTGTTTTCGAAGCGCTCCTCGATGGTGTAGGGCAGCGGGAGGAACATCGAGAGGAAGACCAGGTAACCCATCATCACCCAGCCGAAGATGAGGCCGACGAAGGCGCCGCCGAACTGGTCGTGCTTGCCCAGTTTCTGCACATTGGCGACGCGGAAGAAGACCTTGGCGCCGAGGCGGAAGAGGGCAAACAGCAGCATCGAGGCGATGAGGAACGCCCACATCGAGACCCACAGCGGCGAGGCGTGGAAGTACCCGGCCAGCTCGCGGGTGAAGGAGTCGTTGTAGTGCACGGCGACCACGATCGCGGCGCAGAGGCCGAGCGTGATCATGATCATGCGCACGAAGCCGCGTTTGGCGCCCCAGCCGGCGCAGGCGATCACGCCGATCAGCAGCGCCAGATCGATCAGGTTCATCATAGTGCCCCCCCGTTTGGTCGCCGGGACGGCATGATGCGGGATGGCGCGAACGAGTGGAGTCGCTCCACGGTTCTGTGCCGGCCTGACGGCGGGCCCCCTGCCCCATGCCGAACCGACGGAACCTACGCTTCCGTTTTGACGGTGTTGCGAAAGACTGCCCTTGGCCCCCCAAGTGCGCCGGCGCCGCGCGAGCCCAAGGCGGCCCGCGCGCGCCGTCGTCTTTGTCAAATCACTGCGTCAAGATCACACCCGATACGATATGCCCTCAGCAAAAGAGGTCGGCTCAATAGTCGCCGCCGCGTTTCCGGTTGCGCCGTCTGGCCTGATTCATCTTGCGCTTCTTGCGTTCCGATGGCTTTTCGAAATGCTGGTGCTTCTTGACATCCGAGAGGATCCCCGCCTTCTCACAGGTCTTGTTAAATCGTTTCAGGGCCTTCTCGAAGGATTCATCGTCGCGTACGCGAACGCCGGTCATTAAGAGCGTTCAACTCCTTCCAAATCCGGCTACTGGCATGTTTAAGTGTTTATTGCCAAAGACTCCCGTTATTTACTTGTCTATGCCGGCGTATCAATGGGACACGCCACCAGCGTACAATTACGTAAAGACCCGAAAACTTGTCAATCATAAGAGGTTACCGCTGAATCCCTCCCAGCCGCCGACCCGACAGGACGCACGACAACCCATTGCGGGACATGACAATACATCTCAACACCCGGGGCGGCCCCGTGGGGTGATTTTCGATATGGACGGGGTTTTGGTCGATTCCGAGCCGGTGCACTTTGAGTCGACCGTCCGGGTCATGCGGCAGTTCGGGTTGCCGTTTTCCGACGCCGACAATCGCCGGTTCATCGGCTCAACCGACCGGGTGATGTTCGCCGAACTGAAGCGGCAGCACGGACTGGAGGAGGAGATCGACGATCTGATCGCCCGGCGCAAGGCGATCTACCTCGAGTTGATTCAGAACGGCGCGCTGGTCTGGCGACCGGGGATCCGTGAACTGATCGCCGAACTCGCCGCGGCGGGGTGTCTGCTGGGACTGGCCTCCTCCGGGCTGCGGCGGATTATTGAGTACACTCTCGAGCGGGGCGGCATTCGCGGGTACTTCCGCGCGGTGGTTTCGGCCGACGACATTCCCGCGCCGAAGCCGTCGCCGGAGATCTATCTGGAAGCGGCGCGTCGGATCGGGATCGACCCGGCGCTCTGCGCCGCCATCGAGGACACCGACGTCGGAGTACGCGCCGCCAAGAACGCCGGCATGTATGTGATCGCCTTCCCCACCGCCACGACCGCGGCGATGAACTTCGATCCGGCCGACGTGCTGGCCGGCTCGGCGGAGGATATCCGGCGCGCGCTGGCGTGTTTCGGCAACCGCGACGAGTGAGCGGGAAACCCAACGCCCTTCGCGGCGGTTACCGACATATCCATCACCGTCCCGGAGGACCAATGCGCAGATTGATCGACTGGATCACCGACAGCGGAACCGACGAATCCCGTGTGAGTCTGGGCCTGCTCTGGCTGCGGATGGCCATCGGCGGATTCATGCTGGCGTTTCATGGCTGGGGAAAGCTCACCAACTACGGGGCGCGGCTGGAAAGTTTTTCCGACCCGATCGGCCTGGGCAGTCCGTTGACTCTGACGTTGGCGGTGTTCGCCGAGTTCATTTGTTCGGCCGCCTTGATTCTGGGTCTTTTCACGCGGGTGGCGGCCATCCCCCTGCTGGTGACCATGCTGGTGGCGGCGGGGATTGTGCACGCCGATGACCCATGGGGACGCAAGGAGTTCGCGCTCTTGTACGCGATTGGATTCCTGACGCTGTTTTTCACCGGGGCGGGCAAGTACTCACTGGATGCCAAGTTGTTCGGCCGGGGTTAACAAAGATTGCTTCGTCGGCCCGATCCGCCTCCGGCGGATCGGGCCTCCTCGCAATGACGGTATCGGATGAGGCCATTCAGCCAACGTCATTGCGAGGAGGAGACGCGCCACAGGCGCGTCGACGACGAAGCAATCTTTGTTCTCACCCGTTCATCGCGCGGACAATCTCATCATGCACATGTCCGTTGGAAGCGATGAAGGTGCGGATGTCGCGGGTGACCGGGCGGCCTTCGAGATCGGTGGCGCGTCCCCCGGCCGCCGCGACAATCGCCGCGGCGGCGGCAATGTCCCAGATTTTGATCGACGCCTCGACATTGGCCTCAAAACGGCCGCTGGCGATCAGATGGTAGGCCCAGCAGTCGCCGAAGCCGCGCACGCGCCGCGCGGCGTGGATCAGACGCAGCATGCCCGCTTCGCGGCCGATCTGGCGAAAGTAGTTCTGCCCGCCGAAGGAGACGCGCGCCGCTTCGAGATGATCGACATCACTGACACGCACGGGATGATCGTTCAGGAACGCGCCTCTCCCCTTTTCGCCATAGCACAGCTCACCGAGCGCCGGACAGTTGGAGACACCCAGCGCCAGTTCCCCCTTCACCATCAGCGCGATCTGGGTGCCGAAGACGGGGATGCCGGTCATGAAGTTCTTGGTGCCGTCGATGGGATCGATGATCCAGACATGATCCGAGTCGCCGGTGGTGCCAAACTCTTCGCCGAGGAAGGCATGGTCCGGATACGCGGCGCTGATTGTGGCGCGAATGATCTCTTCGGCGGCGCGGTCGGCGACGGTGACGGGGGAGCCATCGGCCTTGGCCTCATGCGCCACATGCGGACCATAGTGCCGCATGATGACGGGCTCCGCGGCGCGGGCGGCGGCGAGGGCGAGCTGGAGGAACGGCGAGAGCAACAAGATTAGATCCCATTGGTCCTATAGGACCGATCAGAATCCTCCCAAGGTTTTTCCCGCCAGCAAATGATAGTGCAAATGGAAGACCTCCTGCCCCGATTCGCGGCCGTTGTTGATTACCAGACGGAAGCCGCGCTCGGCGAAGCCAAGGTGCCTGGCGATTGCCTGCACCTCCTCGCTGAGCTTGGCGAGAACGTCGGGCGGCGTGTCCAGGAAGGTTGGATAATGTCCTTTCGGGCAGATCAGGACATGGGTCGGCGCCTTGGGATGAATGTCGTTGAAGGCGTAGACATGCTCGGATTCATAGCGGACGGTCGAGGGAATCTGTTTGGCAATGATCTTGCAGAAGATGCAGTTCGGATCGGTTGGGTGGCTCATAGTTCCCCCAGGTGTTGCATGACCAGAGTCAGCGCGGCGATCGCCGCGGTTTCGGCGCGCAGACGGCGCGGGCCGAGATTAATCAACTGCGCGCCGTGCGCAAAAAACAAGTCCCGCTCGGCGGGGTCAAAACCGCCCTCGGGACCGATGATCAGCATGACTCTGCCCGAGCGTCCGATCGGCGGGGCGGCGCTCAGACGGCCCCCGGTCGGGTCGGCCAGCCAAGCGCGGGCCTGAGCGGCCAGAAGCGGCACCGCCGCCTCGGGTGTCGCGATCGGGTCGACCACCGGCAGCACGGTGCGCAGCGATTGCTTCATCGCGCCCAGCGCCAGACGGCGCCAGCGCTCGACCCGTCGCGCGCCGGCTTCGGCGCCGCCGATTCCCGACGGGGATGCCTGGCAGCGCAGCGGCACAATCCGCGCCACACCCAGCTCAACCGCCTTCTCGATGATCCAATCGTAAACCTGCGGGCGTCCAACGCCGGCGGCGAGTGTGACCTGCGCGACCGGCTCACCGCGCTGACGGTGCACCCGGATGATCGCGCCGGAGACTTCCTTGGCGGACGCTTTCGCAATCTGGCAGTCGTAGGCGTTGCCTGCGCCATCGGTGACGGTGATCAGTTCGCCGGCGCGGAGGCGGCAGACGGAAAAGGCATGCCGCGCTTCCGGGCCGATCAGCGTGACGGTGTCGGCGGTGATGTGATCCGGCGGCGTCCAGAAGAAGCCGGGGGCATCCATGGCGCGCTGGTCATCGGTGTAGGGCACAGGGGAAAAATCGCGATGCACTCCCCCGGGGGACAGCGGTTTTTGTGTCGCCCGAACCGTGGCGCTCATCAGCCCGTGGCTGAGGGAGGATGAGACAACCCTGTGATGGCCGGGTGGCGGGTGAAAAAGATTGCTTCGTCGTCGTCCGCCTGCGGCGGACTCCTCCTCGCAATGACGTAATCAGTAATTCCAAGCCTCACATCGTCATTGCGAGACGGTCCGACGGCTCTTTGTCGGACCGGCGAAGCAATCTTGGTCGGCTCTCGAGTAATTCAAGACGCCTTTGTGCTCTGGGTTGTGGGATACTTGGAATTGCAAGCCCCGGAGGGGCGGCACAGAGATTGTGTAGCGGCGGCCTATCCGCCGAAGGTCTCGCGCAGTTTGTCGAGGAAGGATTTGTCGGCCTTGGGTTGCTGGCCGCCGGTGGATTTGGCGAACTTTTCCAGCAGTGCCTTGTCTTCCGAGGAGAGATTGGTCGGCACCCAGACCACGGTCTGCACCAGTTGATCGCCGGCGCCGTAGCCGCGCAGGTGCGGGATGCCTTTGCCACGCAGGCGGAAGAGCTTCCCGGACTGCGTGCCGGCAGGGATCTTCAGTTTCACATTGCCGTTGAGCGTCGGCACAATCACGCTGTCCCCCAGCGCCGCCTGCGGGAAGGAAATCGGAAGACGGTAGAGGACATCGTCGCCGTGGCGTTCGAAGTAGTCATGCGGGATTTCTTCAATCACGACGATGGCGTCGCCGGCCGGGCCACCGCGGGGCCCGGCGTGACCGGCGCCGCGGACGGTGATGTAGTTGCCCGAGGTCACGCCGGGAGGAACATTGACCGTGATGGTCGAGGAGCCATCGACCCGTCCCTCGCCGCGGCAGGCGGCGCAGGGATTTTCGATGATCTCGCCGGCGCCGCGGCAACGCGGGCAGGTGCTGATGTTGACGAACTGCCCGAAGACCGAGCGCGAAACATGGCGGACCTCGCCGCTGCCCTGGCACTGCGGGCAGGTGACCGGACGCGCGCCCCTTTTGGCGCCGGTGCCGCCGCATTCATCGCAGACGACCATGCGTTTGATTCTGAGTTTCTTCTCGACGCCGGTGAAGATCTCATCGAGGGTAAGCTTGAGCCGGACGCGCAGATCGGCGCCGGCGGGCGGCCCCGAAGGACCGCGTCGTCCGCCGCCCATCCCGAACAGTTCCTCGAAAGCGCCCCCCTGCCCGCCGAAGTCGCGCATGAAGGCGCGCAGCGCATCGGACAGATCGAAGCCATAGGCGCCGCCCTGGAAGCCGCCGCCCGGTCCGGCCCCGGCGCCGGAGAGACCGGCATGGCCGAACTGATCGTAAACACGCCGCTTCTCCTCGTCCTTTAAGACCTCGTAGGCCTCGGTCGCTTCCTTGAACTTTTCTTCGGCTTCCTTGTTGCCCGGGTTCTTGTCAGGGTGGAATTGGATCGCGAGCTTGCGATAGGCCTTCTTGATCTCATCGGCGTCGGCGTTGCGCTCGACCCCAAGGACCTCGTAGTAATCGCGTTTGGCGTGCGCGCGTGTCATCAGGACTCTTTATCGGGAGGGCGAAGCTCCTGCTGAGCCGTGACCGCGTGCGCCAACGCGGCGGCTCGGCGGGAGCCTCGCCCTCCCGGGTGCCTTGAATCTACTTCTTGTCCTTGTCGTCGACCACTTCGTATTCGGCATCCACCGCGCCGTCGCCTTTGGGCTTGGCCGCTTCGTCGGCGGCGGCTCCGCCGGTGGGCTGCGCGCCGGCGGTTTGCTGCGGGCCGGCGGTGCTTTGCTTGTACATCTCCTCGGCCAGTTTGTGCGAGGCGCGGGTCAGCTCATCGACGGCCGCGTCGATGGCGGCGGTGTCGGAGCCGGCCTGCACCGACTTCACCCTGGCGATCGCCTCTTCGATACGCTTCTTCTCGTCGGCGGAGACTTTGTCGCCGAAGTCTTTCAGGGTCTTCTCGACGGTGTAGACCATCTGGTCGGCCTTGTTGCGCGCCTCGATCAGCGCCTTCTTCTTCCTGTCCTCGTCGGCGTGGGCCTCGGCGTCCTTCACCATCGCCTTGATTTCCTGCTCGGTGAGGCCGCTGGAGGACTCGATGCGGATTTTCTGCTCCTTGCCGGTGGCCATGTCCTTGGCGGTGACGTGCACGATCCCATTGGCGTCGATGTCGAAGGTGACTTCGATCTGCGGCACACCGCGCGGGGCCGGCGGAATGCCGACCAGGTCGAAGCGTCCGAGCGTGCGGTTGTCGACGGCCAGTTCGCGCTCGCCCTGCAGGACATGGATCGAGACCGCGGTCTGGTTGTCGCTGGCGGTCGAGAAGATCTGCGACTTGCGGGTCGGGATGGTGGTGTTGCGCTCGATCAGCCGCGTCATCACGCCGCCAAGCGTTTCGATGCCCAGCGACAGCGGCGTGACATCAAGCAGAAGCACATCCTTCACGTCGCCGGCGAGCACGCCCGCCTGAATGGCGGCGCCGACGGCCACGACCTCGTCGGGATTGACGCCGCGGTGCGGGTCCTTGCCGAAGATCTCCTTGACGATCTCCTGCACCTTGGGCATGCGGGTCATCCCGCCCACCAGCACAACCTCATCGACATCGGAGGGCGACCAGCCGGCATCCTTGAGCGCCTGACGGCAGGGGCCAACGGTGCGCTGCAACAGGTCGGCGACCAGCGACTCGAGTTTGGCGCGCGAGAGCGTCAGGTCGAGGTGCTTGGGGCCCGACTGGTCGGCGGTGATGAAGGGCAGGTTGATCGAGGTCTGCATGGTGCTGGACAGTTCGATCTTCGCCTTTTCGGCCGCCTCTTTCAGGCGTTGGAGCGCCATGCGGTCCTTGCGCAGGTCGATGCCGTGGGAGCGCAGGAATTCATCGGCCATCCAGTCGATGATCTTCTGGTCGAAGTCATCGCCGCCCAGATGGGTGTCGCCGTTGGTGGCTTTCACTTCGAAGACGCCATCGCCCAACTCGAGCATCGAGATATCGAAGGTGCCGCCGCCCAGATCGTAGACGGCGATCTTTTCATCCTTCTTCTTGTCGAGGCCATAGGCCAGCGAGGCCGCGGTGGGCTCATTGATGATGCGCAAAACCTCCAGCCCGGCGATGCGTCCGGCGTCCTTGGTCGCCTGACGCTGCGAGTCGTTGAAGTAGGCCGGCACGGTGATGACCGCCTGTGTGACCGGCCCGCCGAGATAGTCCTCGGCCGCCTTCTTCAGCGCCTGCAGAATCATTGCGGAGATTTCCGGCGGGGAGTACTCGCGCCCGCCGGCGGTGACACGAGCGTCGCCGTTGGGCCCCTCGCTGACCTTGTAGGGGACCAGTTTCATCTCCGAGGAGACTTCGCTGTAACGGCGCCCCATGAACCGCTTGATCGAAAAGACGGTGTTCTCGGGGTTGGTGATCGCCTGGCGCTTGGCGATTTGCCCGACGAGGCGCTCACCGTCCTTCGTGAAGGCGACGACCGACGGGGTGGTGCGTCCGCCTTCGGCGTTGGGAATGACGGTCGGCTGGCCGCCTTCCATAACGGCGACGCAGGAGTTGGTCGTTCCCAGATCGATGCCGATGACTTTACCCATTGTTCAATCTCTCCTTTTGTTGCCCGTCGGGCGTCCGCGCGACGCCCTGCGGTGACCTCGCCCCTCACCCGGGCCGTCTCCCCGTGCGGGGACGAGGGGAATGTGTTGCCGCGGAGGCCGTCACTGCTCCGGCTTTTCCTCCGCCGGTTTGCCTTGCGAGACGACAACTTTGGCGTGGCGCAGGATCTTGCCGCCGAGACGGTAGCCGGGGGCGACTTCCTGCATCACGATGCCTTCGTCATACTCCTCCGAGGGCAGACGCATGAGCGCATCGTGCTCCTCGGGATTGAACGGCTTGCCAATCGTCTCCATCCGCTCCAGGCCGCGTTTTTCCAGCACGGTCCAGAACTTGGCCTTGATCTGGCCGATGCCCTGCGCGAATTGCTCGCCGGATTCGGCCTTGTGATCGGCTTCGAGGGCACGGACAAAGTCATCGTAGACCTCGGTCAGATCGCCGATCAGGTCGCGTTCAGCGCCGCGGATCAGGTCATTGAAGTCGCGGGCCGAGCGCTTCTTGAAATTGTCCCATTCCGCCGCGAGGCGGAGGTACTTGTCTTTCCAGTCGTCGGCCGGCGGCGCCGATGGGGCCTCCGGCTCCGGGGTCTCCACCTGGGGTTGTTCCCCGGCGGGGACAGCGTCGGTTTGCGGCTGTTGTGCGCTCACTTGTCAATCTCTTCCGATAGCACCTTGGCGACGTAGTCGACGATCGAAACCAGTTTGGCGTATTCCATCCGGGTCGGCCCCATGATGCCGATCGTGCCACGGACACGTCCGGCGGTGTAGGTCGCCGAGACCAGTGCGCACCCTTCGGCGCCCTGCAATTTCACTTCGCTGCCGATCGAAATCACGATGCCCTCGCCCATGCCGCGCTGGCGCAACACCTCGACAATCGGGGTGCGTTGCTCGATGACCCGCAACACGCCGCCCAAGGCCTCATGGTCGGCGAACTCCGGCTTGTCGAAGAGATTGGCGGTGCCGTTGACATGCAACGACTCGGCGGCGGGGCGCTCGAGCAGTTCGTCGGCGGCCTCGATGAACATCTTGATCAGGCGAGCGTCGACCCGCTCATCCTGACGCAGACGCTGGGCAACCAGGGTGCGCAACGATCCCAGCGGCTGGCCGGCGAGTCGCTCATTGAGCGCCTGCTGCGTGGCCTCCACCGCCTTGCGGTCCACCTCGGTGGAGACTTCCAGAAGCAGCGTGCGCACCAATCCAGTCTGCACGCCGAGAACCACCAGCAGCCGGCGCTCGGCCACCGGCACCAATTCGATGTGCGAGATGATGCCACGCTCCATGCTCGGGGCCAGAGTCACGCCGATCTGGGTGGAGACCTTCGCCAGCACATGGGCGGTCTGCTCAAGGATGTCATCGACGGCGCGTTTGGAGGCGGCGATGATCTCCTCGCGCAAACGGCGCGCCAGCTCATCGGGGACCGGCGAAGGCTCAATCAGGTTGTCGATGTAAGTGCGGTAGCCCTCGTCGGTCGGGACCCGTCCGGCCGAGGTGTGCGGCTGACGGATCAGCCCCATCTCCTCGAGGTCCTGCATCGTGTTGCGGATGGTCGCCGGCGACAGGCCGAGTCGGTACCGACCGGCAAGCACCCGCGAACCGACCGGCTCGGCGGTCGCGATGTAGTGGTCGATCAGGACACGGAGGATTTCCCGCTCCCGCGCACTGAGTTGATCAAATCCCATCGTTGTCCTCGCCGTGGCGGCCATCCCGCCCAATTCATTGATCGAAAACTAGTTCTAAAACAATATTAGCACTCAAGCGTTCCGAGTGCTAACACTTTTACGCCATTTTGCCCAACGAGTTTGCCGGACTGGCAGTCGATTCTGTCAATCCTCGACAAATTGTAGATAAGTCATTGTAGTACAAGCTGATACTAAAAAGTCGCCGCGATGTTTTGCGGAAGAATACTGATCGATTCCGGTCTGCGTTTCTGCATCGACTCGGCGGGACGTCCGCGACGCAGGACCAGAACAGTCACATCATCCTCGCCGCTTCCCCCCTCGCTGAACTCGTTGAGGGCGGAGATAATGGCATCGAGGGCGGTCCTGGCATCGGCCTTATTGCCCTTCAGGCAGTCCTCGACGCGCTTCATGCCGTAGGCCTCGCCGGCGCGGTTGCGGGCCTCGATCAGGCCATCGGTGTAAAGGACAATCGCATCGCCATCGGCGAGTGTGATTTCCTGCTCGGCCAGCGACAAGGACTGCGCGCCGTCGCCGATCCGCACGCCGATGGGACGTCCCTTGGGGTTGACCCGCAGGATGGTCCCGGTGGCGTTGAGATAGTGCAGCGCCGGCGTGTGCCCCGCCGAGGCGAGGGTGAGCCGGTGGCGGCGGGTATCGAGAACGCCGCAGACAACGGTCACGAAGGGGCCATTGGGGTGATGTTGCGCGAGGTAGGCATCGAGGTCCTGCAGGATCGCCACCGGCGAACGGCGCGCCGGAACGAGGATGCGCATCGCGGTGCGTACCGCGGTCATCACCAGCGCGGCCGGGAATCCCTTGCCGGCGACATCAGCGACGATGATCGCCCAGAGGCCATCGGCATTATCGATGGGGATGACGTCATAGTAGTCGCCGCCCACATGCTGGGCCATGCGGTAAGCCGCCTGGGCCTCGTAGCCATCGATGGCGGGCAGTTGCAGGGGCAGGAGGGCGCGCTGGAGTTGTTCGGCCTGCTCCATCTCGCGACGGGCCTGGTCGCGGCGGGCGATTTGGCGCTCGGAACGGGCCACCGCCTCGGTGACTTCGTTAATGGCGGTGACGACCTCGGCGATTTCATCCGGGGCGGAGCCGGGGGTGATGTTGGCCACCGCGCCCTGTGACTTGGCCTGACGAAGGACATCGCCCAAGCGCCGCAGGGGGCGTCCCATGAAGAATGCCACCAGCCCGACCAGCACGCCGCCGATGGCGATGACCGACAAGGCACCGATGAAGATCCGCCAGAACTCGGCCGACACCTGCCGTCCGAGCACCTCTTCATCCACCGCCAGCGCGATGGTGCCGACGTTGCGCCGGTCGATGGTGAGCGGCTCGCTGAAGTGGAACAGCGAATGTCCGCCGGCGATGACCGACCAGAAACCGCGCTGTCCCAGCGCGGCGCCGTGGGGCGGCATGTACGGGCTGCGCACCGCCTCGGGCGTTTCCGAGTGGGCGCGGACCCGTCCTTCCTCATCGGCGATGATCAGGTAGGCGACATCGGGCTGGGCCTGTTTCAAACCGACCACGAGCTGATCGAACTCGGCGTCGGAACGGTCATTGAGCATGTGCTGGGTGGCGGAGGCGGCCGCGGCGCGGGCGAATTCCTGCCAGCGGGCGACGAACTCGCTTTGCAGGGTCGAGCGGTTGTGCAGAAACAGCAGGGTGGCCCCGAACACGGTGACCGCCACCAGCGCCATCAGGCCGATCGCGGCCACCTTGCGCGAGAAGGCGCGGTGGCCGCCGGTGTTCTCGACGGGTCCCAGATACTTGGTCATAGTGAGGATATTCTCATCGCCGATGCGCTTGTAGTCGACGGCATCGGTCACTTTGCGGATGAGCAAAAGGCCGAGGCCTCCGCGTCGTCCGGTTTCCGCCAGTTTGTGCGCGTCGGGTTTGTCGTCCCAATTGACTTCGTAGGCGCGGCCGTTGTCGTGCAAAGTGAGGGTCACCAGCCGCCGGGTGGCGCGAATGCGCAACCGGAAGCGGCCGGGGCCATAGAGGTAGCCGTGCCGGATGATGTTGGAGACCGCCTCTTCGACCGCCAGGAGCAGCCCGGCGATCGCCTTCTTGTTGAGGCCGGTGGTCAGAAGCGCCGACTGCACGAACTGCCGAATCTCATCGAGCGATTCGGCGGCGGCGTTGAAAATGGCGTAGTATTCGGCCGTGTGATCGGTGAAGATCATTCGTCGTCCACGCTGGCGCTTTCACCGCCGAGGCGGCGGCGGACCTGGTCCAGGTTGGAGCGCAGACTCTCATTGCCGGGGAAGAGCACAAGCAGATCGCTCCAGAGCCGTTCGGCGGCGGCGAGATTCCCCTCGCGCAGCCGGCGCATGGCATCGAGGTACTTGCCCCAGGCGGCGGAGTCGGCCTGAATGGCGGCCAGCGAACCGGTGGCGGCGATCTTCTGCCGGGCGCGGTCGCGGTATTGCGCCGCCAGCGTGTCGTTCGGGTTGATCGCCAGCGCCTGCTCGAAATCGAGTTGCGCCCCGGCGAAATCATCGGCCATGAACTTCTCCATCCCGGTGCGGACATACGACGACGACTCGCGCTGGCGGGTCAGACGGCGCACGCGTTCGAGCAGATCGGCGCGGGTCGAGTCTTCGGCCAGGATGCGCTGGTAAATCCAGACCGCCTGGCTGGGGTCGCGCCGGTATTCGGCGTTGCGGGCCTCGGCCTCCCATTGCAGGAGCGCATGGGCGCGTTCCTGCCGAACCTGCTGGAGGAGATCGTAGGCGCGCGGGTGGTTCCAATCGAGACGCAACACCTCGGAGAGGCGGGCGTGGGCCTCGGCGTACCGTCCGGCGGCCAACGCTTCGGCGCCATCACGAAGCAGGACGGCGATGACATCGTTGTCGGCGGTTTGGGCCGATGCCGGCAACGCGGCGGCCATCCAGACGAAGACGAACAGACCGGTGACCAACCGACGGGGCGGGTGGAACGCGGACATGGGACAGACCCCCTTTTGCGGGACGCGGGACGCGCCCTCCGCGGTGCACGATGCGAAAATCCCTGCCCGCCGCAAGACAAAAGTGCGGCGGCGCGGGGAGGATCGGCGGAATTGTCGTCAGGCGGCGGGCGTCGAGCGGCCCGGGGCGAGCGGCGTACCCGCGGGCTGGATATGGATCGTCCGCTGCGGGAACGGAATGGTGATTCCGGCACGGTCGAAGGCGTACTTGAGCCGCCGACGGTACTCCCGCCCGACGACCCACTGCTCGCCCGGGCGCGTCTTGATCCGCGCCCTGATCACGATCTCCGAGGGACCATACTGATCGACACCGAAGACTTCGATGGGCTCGAGGATCCGATGTCCGAACCCTGGATCAGCCGCCAGGTCGCCATAGACCTCCTTCATCACGGCGGTCGCCCGGTCAATGTCCGATCCGTAAGAAATTCCGATGTCCATCACATACGCCGACCAGCACATCGTGCGATTGGCCAGCGTGACGACCGAACCATGCGGAAAGACATGGACCACGCCCTCGACGTCGCGCAGGACGATGGTGCGCAGGGTGATGGACTCGACCAGCCCGCCGGTGCCGTTGACGACGGCGATATCGCCGACGCGGACCTGGTTTTCGAGGATCATGAAAAAGCCGCTGATGACGTCGCGCACAAGGTTTTGCGCGCCGAAGCCGACGGCCAACCCGGCGATGCCGGCGCCCGCCAGAAGCGGTCCGATATTGAAGCCCAGTTCATTGAGGCTGCTGACGATCACCAGCGCCCAGATGCCGATCACCGCCACGGTGCGCAGAAGCGCCGTCAGGGTGCGCAACCGCTTCTCGGCGGCGATGCGCTCGATTTCATCCTCCGACCGCGACCGCTCCAGAAACAGCCGTTCCATGCGTCGGAGCGCGCGTTTGATCAGACGGATGGCGACCATGCCCACGATCACGATGACGATGACATGGAGGATCGAGAGCGTGATCTCGGCGCCGTGGTCGGCGATCATCTGCTGCCATTTCTGCCACAATCCGGAAAGCGACATGGGTCAACCCCCTTGCTGCGTCACGGCCGCTCCGGCCCCGGGCGCCGGCCGTGTTGGCTTCAGAATTCCAGTGTGATCTCTTCGAGCGTGAAGCGTGCGCGCACCGACAACGTGTCGGCGGCCAGCGCCCGGGGCTCGGCAAAGGCGAACGGCGCGAACGATCCGGCCAGCCAGCGGCCATCGTCATTGCTGTCGACGAAGCCGCCCAACTGCCAGCGACCGGCCGGCAGGGCCAGCGTGAAGGAACCGGGCACCGTCATCTTGCGCCGGACCCGACGGGCATCACCGATCGCGCGTGCCTCCAGCCAGAAAGGCGCCGCCGTCGCCTCGGCCGAGGTGACCCGTCCTTCGATCTCCCCCATCTGGCTTTCGCCCAGCGGACGGAAGCGCCAGCGATACACGCCGGGTCCGGCGGGGTTGCCGTTGAGATCGACCAATTGGGCGGAATCGAGCGTCACCAGGACAAGGAGCGTGTCGGGCCAGGGCGCCGACGGCACAAACTCCAGTTCCTGCTCGTGCACCCAGCGGGTCAGGCCATCGAGCCGTTGTCCGAGCGTGTCGGCGACCAATACGCCGTCATGCCATCGCGTGGTGTCCAGCGGCTCGGCGAAGACCCAGCGGATCGGATCGCGCGGCGTCAGCGCGGCATTGGGTTCGGGTAGAACGACCATCTCAATGCGCGGGCCGGTGGAGTCGCGTCCGAGCGTGTAGACACAACGGCAGACACTGTCGGAGAGAATCTGGCCAAGTTGATCGACGATACCGCCGACGGCAATCGTATAGACGCCGCCGTCCCGCCACTGGCCGCGCAGCAGTAGCTGGCTGGGGCGGCGCGCGGTGGGCGGCAATATGGTCGCGACGGCGGCGGCGCCATCGAGGGAATCGACCACACCCATCGACCACGTCGACATGCCGGCGGTGTCGAGGGGATGGGAAAACCCCACGGCGATCAACTGCGGTCCGACCGGCGCGCAGTCGCGCAGATGGAAGGGCACGGTGTCGCGAACGGTGACGAAGAACCGGGCGCTGTCCGGCAGCGCGTCATCGGCGACCGCGAAATCGCGCGGCGCAAGGGCAAAGGGCTCGCCATGATCGAGACGGCGGTTGCGGTTGTTGTCGCCGAGCACCAGCAATCGGTACCGTCCGGCGCGCAGATACGGCAACTGAAAACGGCCATCGGAGGCCGATTGGGTGTAGTAGTCGGGCGGCGAAAGCCAGAAGGTGTCGGGCAGCGACTCGAGCCGATAGGCGAAGACATCGAAGGCGGATTTGCCCTCGCCGGCGGCGATGATGCGTCCGCGAATCTCGCCGCGGTCCACCTGCGGGCCGGTGGAGAAGGCGAAGGTGTACGGCTCGGCCAGGGGATTGGCGCGGCGATCGGCGACGCGACTGCTGATCGTCACGCGGTAACTGGTGCTGTCGCGCAGCGTGTCGGACCAGGAGATGCTGACACAGCGCCCGCCCTTGGTCCACTCGATCTTCGCCTCCCCCGCGCGCGCGGGCGAGATCTCCCAGTTGCGGGCGAAGGTCGCCTTGTCGATTGGCTCGGAGAACTGGATCGTCAGGCCGGAGCGCCGGTCGACCCGCACATCGCCGCCGGCGGGCAGCGTCGATTCCACCTGCGGCGCGGTGGTGTCAGGGGGTCCGCCCTGCGGCGCGCCTTTCTGGGCGCATGATGTCCCCAGCAGGACGGCGACGGCCGCAAGAAAAAACCCGGCGTGACGGGATCGCATCACGCCGGGCAAGTAAGTCAGAGAAACCGCAAGGGGCAACCGAAAGCGGCGATTACAGGGCGCAGGGATTGCAGATCGCCTGCTCCGGGTCCTGGCCGCGGAAGGTGACATCGAGCATGATCACGATGTCCTGAATGTTGACGATGCCGTCGCAATTCAGATCGGTGGCCTGACGCGGGCAGTAGGGCTGGGCCACGGGCGTGCCATTGCGGAAGGCGACATCGATGGTGCTGACCACGTCCTGAATGTTGAGAATGCCGTCGCAGAACGGATCGCCGTGGCAGCCGCAATCGCAGCGCAGCTCGATCGTGCCCTTGGTGAACGACGGCACGATCAACTGGCTGTTGGCCCGGACATAGGCCAGCGAGTTGGCGGGGGTCCAGCAGGCGGTGTCGATCTCGAATATCCCGGGCGTCGTGCCCATGTGGGTCAGGATGATCTGCAACGAGGCGCCGGCGGCATCGCCGGGGTCAGCCCCGGCGGCCATCTCGATCTGATGGCCCGACTGACTGTCGCCGGTGCTGACGGTCCCGAAGAGGAGGCCATACGGTCCGGTCGGATAGGTGCAGGAGATGTCATCAGAGCAGTACGAATTCGACACCGGGCCGGAACAACTGTTGGGGCAAACCTGGCAGGTCCGGCGCACGACCCGCAACGCTTCGGGCCAGAGCGAATCGACATCGTCGGCAAAACCCAGCGGGCTGTTGGCGACACGCCCGGACGGGTTCATCACGTAGGCGATGCTTTCCGCAATGGCGGCGCCGGGTGTCAGCGGGCGGATCTCCAGCGGCACCAGCAGACCGGCAAGAGGCACGGCGTTGGAGACCGAGACGCCGACCACGGTGCCCGGCGTGCCGGTGATCAGAATCTGCGATTCCACGACAACCGAATTGGTCAGTGCCGACGAAGCGGGGCGTGGGGCATCCGGCTGTTCAGCGGCGGCGACGTACGCAAATGTGCCCAGCAAGACTGCGAGCGTCACGGCGGCGCGCCGTGCGGACTTCCCTGTGGACATGTAACACCTCCGTGAGGACCGTGCGTTGGCCTACCCTGCCGAAAACAAAGCAGACAGCCGGCGTTTTGTCAAGCGGGGTCGGGCGACCGGTCTAAAGCCCCAGCTTCTGCCGGATTTCCTGGCTGCCGGGTTCCAGTTCAAGCGCGCGGCGCCAGTGCGTGACCGCCTCGTCGCGCCGTCCGAGCGCGGCGAGGATGTCGCCCAGGTGGTCGTGGATCGTGGGATCGGATTCCAGCGATTGCAACGCCTTGCGGATCTCCGCCTCGGCTTCATTGAGACGGCCCAGCCGGAAAAGCGCCCAGCCGTAGCTGTCGAGGTAGGCGCCGTTGTCCGGCTCCTGCTGCAGAGCGCGCTGGATCAACTGCAGGGATTCGTCAAGGCGGATCCCCGAATCGGCGTACATGTAGCCGAGGTAATTGAGGGCGATGCCGTTGTCGGGCTCGCGGGCGATAAGGTTTTCGAACACGGCGACGGCGCGGTCGAACTGCCCGGAACGCTCCAGCGCCGCGCCGAGGGAAAACTGCACGCGGGCGTTGAGGGAATCGACGCGCCAGAGTTTGTCGAGCCAGACCGCGGCGGAATCGTAGCGTTCGGCGCGCGAGTAGGCCAGCCCGATGAAGTACCAGAAGTCGCGCTCATCGCCGGTCGCCTGGATGGCGCGGTGCGCGGTGGCCACCGCGGCATCGACCGAATCCTGATCCAGCAGCGCCTGCCCCAGATGCAGCCAGGCATCGGGGAAGGAATCGTTGACCGCGATGGCGCGGGTGAAAAAATCCTTGGCGACTTGGTATTCGTTGCGGTCGGCGGCGATGCGGCCGCGGTAATAGAGCGGCAGATAGGGATCGACGGAACTGCCGAGCGCGACAAAGAGCGACTCGGCCTTCTCCTCCTGGCCCGTGGAGTACCACAGGACGCCAAGACGGAGCCGTTCGGGATCGTCGGGACGCACCGCCAGTATCTGCTCGATCACGGCGATGGCCGAATCGGGCTGGTCGGCGGCGAGGAACAACTGGATCAAGCGACGGTGCGGCGTCAGCTCGGTCGGCGGCGACATGGCGATGACCTGACGGTAGGCGTGGGCGGCTTCATTGTAGCGACCCAGCGGTTCGAGCGCGCCGGCCAACCCAATCCAGGCGTCGCGTCCGGCCCACCCCGAGTCGATCTTGAGCGCCTCCTGGAACGCGATCACGCTCAGATCAAACTGCCCCAGCCGGGAGCGCAGGTCGCCGAGCTCGATGTAGACCCGCCCATCGGCGCGCAGCCGCGCCAGCCGTTCGAGATCGTCGGCGGCCTGATTCAGATTGCCCTGGCGCAGCGACAGACGCGACAGGTACCACCAGGTCTCGGCGTCGGTGGAATCGAGGGCGACAATTTCGCGATAGATGGCCGCCGCGGCTTCGTCATGACCCATGAAACGGTGGCTGCGCGCGATCAGTTCGAGGACACGGCGGTCGCGCTCGGGGATCTCCTCGGCCACGGCGATGGCGCGGTCGAAGCGGCGCATGTTGAAGTAACAGTCGGCCAGCGACAGGCGAATCTCGGTGGAGCCGGGATCGAACTGCAGCGCGCGCTCGAAGGCCTGCGCCGCCTGCTCGAGATTGCCTTCCTCCTTGAGCGTTGTGCCTTCCATGAAGAGATAGTAGGCGGCCTGCCCCTTGGCGGGATCGATCGGGGCCGCGGCGGCTGCCGAGTCGGCGACGACGGACTTCGGCCGAGTCGATCCACAGGCGGACAGCAACAGGAACGCGCAGGCAGGGACAAGCGCAACGCGCACGAAGGTCAACAGACGCAAACGGGACTCCCCCTTCCAAAAAACAATCAGCGGATGAACCGGGTCCATCCGCTGATTATACGACTTTGGCCGAAGAGGTTGCAGTGAAAAGCGGGAACCTACTTTACCTTGTTGTTCGAGCCGCCGGCGACAAAGAACAACAGGAGCGCCAGTCCGGCGAATGGAATGAGGGCCCACCAGTCGGCCCCGGAGATGGCACTCAGCCAGGCGGACTTGTCCCAGGTGGCATCGGCGCCCACCCCCTGCACGATGGCCTGGAAGAGTCCGGCGAACGCGCCGCCGGCGATTAGTCCGCTGGCAAGCAGGACGCCCGGCGAGAACTCGGCCTCGGCCGCCGAGACCTTGCGGCGCTTGTCGATGATCATCCGGACCACGCCACCGACGAAGATCGGCGTGGAGGTCGAAATCGGCAGATAAAGACCCACGGCAAACGGCAGCGACGAGACGCCGACCAGTTCCATCATGAAGGCGAGCGCCACACCGATCAGCACCAGCGCCCACGGGAGCTTGCGGGTGAGAATGCCATCGATGATGAGACTGAACAGGCGCGCCTTGGGAGCGTCGAATTTGGTGACCGCCACGATCCGATGAGTGATCGCGCCGCCGGCATCCACGAGGTAGCGTCCGGGCGGCACGCCATCGCGTCCCGAATGCAGTTCGAGAATCGGGGCCGGCCCGGTGGCCAGCAGGAAGGTGGGCGCATCGGCCGGCAGCGCCTCGGCGCGGAAGTTGGCATACTCGCCGGCCGGGATCGGCTCGACTTTTTCCACATCGGTGCCGCACACGCCCGGATCCATCAAGTAGACAATCTTGCCCTGGTCGTTGACGAGGTACTGTCCGGTGGGCACGCCGTTGGTCGGTTCGGGAACCGACACGACCGGATACGTCTTGCCGTCGTAGGCCTGGACCTTGCGCGCATCGGGCGCCACGGTCGCGGTGAACTGCGGGTAATCGCGCACCGAGAAGGTGGTCTTGGATTCGTTGAGGAACAGAAGCGTGTAGCCGATCACGATCGCGCTGGTGACGACGCCGACCAGGATGCCGATTTGCTGCAGTGACGGGGTCGCGCCGACCAGGTAGCCGGTCTTCAGCGATTGGGAGATGGTCCCGCCGTTGGATGCGGCCACACAGACCAGCGCGGCGGTGGTCAAGGCCATGGCCCGGTAATCGACACCCGTCCAGCCCACCGCCAGGAAGAGCAAGCAAGTGATGAGCAACGTGGCCACGGTCATGCCGGAGATCGGATTTGAAGAGGAGCCGATCTCGCCGGTGATGCGGCTGGACACGGTGACGAAGAAGAATCCGAACAAGACGATCAGGATGGCCGAGACGAAATTGATTTGAAGCATCGGCGCGGCCCAGATGGCCAGGACCAGCGCGGCGCTGCCGCCGAGCACCCAGACCATCGGGATGTCGCGTTCGGTGCGCGGGACAACCACTTGCGTGCCGCGACGCGCCGCCGACAGCGAGCCGACCCCGCGTTTGAAGGCGCCGATGATCGAGGGAATCGAGCGGATCAGGCTGATGATGCCGCCGGTGGCCACGGCGCCGGCGCCGATGTAGAGCACATAGGCGTTGCGCAGTTCACCGGGACTCATGTCGCGAATCAGTTTTGTCGCGGGGAAGATCACCTGTTCGAGCCCGTCGCCGAAGACCTTGATGATCGGGATGATCACAATGAAGGCAAGCGCGCCGCCGGCCATCATGTTGGCCGCGGTCTTCGGGCCGATGATGTAACCGACGCCCAGAAGCGTCGCGGAGACTTCCGCCGAGATCGACGCCCCCTTGAAGAAGCGCAGCGTCCAGTCGGAGGTGTCTTTCCAGAAGCGGGTGACCAGGTTGAGGAACCCATAGACAAATCCGACGATCGCGCCCAGAAACACCGTCTTGGCAGTGGTGCCGCCCTTGTCGCCGACGATCAGCACGTCGGCGCAGGCGGTGCCCTCGGGGTAGGTGAGCTTGCCGTGCTCCTGCACGATCAGCCCTTGGCGCAGGGGGATCATCATCAGCACGCCGAGCATGCCGCCAAGCAGACCGACCAATAGGATGCGCATGAACTCCAGATCCTGCCCCATCAACAGCAGCGACGGGAGGGTGAAGGCCAGCCCGGCGGCGATCGACTCGCCGGCGGAGCCGACGGTCTGCACCATGTTGTTCTGGAGGATCGTGGCGCGTCCGAAGGCGCGGAAGATCGTGATCGATAACACCGCGATCGGAATCGACGCGGAGACGGTCAGGCCCACCTTCAACGCCAGATAGACCGAGGAGGCGGCGAAGACGATGCCGAGGATTGATCCGATGACCAACCCGCTGACCGTCATTTCCGTGATCGTTTTTTCCGGGGCGATGTACGGTTTGAACTGGGTGGTAGTCATGCCGGATGATAACGGCGGTTTTCCGGGCGCAACAAGGCCAAAGTTGGCCGCGCTGTCAGAGACTGGCCTGTGCGCGCAATCCGGCGTAAAATAATCCGCCATCGGCGCCGATCAGAGTCGTTCCAGAAAGTCCACCGTCTGCGCGAGGATCTTCTCCGGCGGCGGCGTGCGCTCGCCATCCAGTTCGATCACGCGGTGCGGGGTGCCGAAGGGATTCCAGATGGATTCATAGCGCTGGCGCGTGGAGCCCCAGGCCAGCGTGCGCGAGCCGTGCAGCGGCGGCACCCACACCAGATGCGGCGCGCGGCAGAGACTGGCCAGATGGATCGGGCCGCTGGATGGACCGACAACCAAGCGCGCGGCGGCCAGCAAATTCATCACGGCATCGAGCGGATGGCCGCGACAGTCGAGTGTCCCCTCGGGCAGAAGCGAGGCATCCAGCGAACCGATCGACGCCACCGTCAGGCCGAGGGCGCGCAGCGAGGCCACATACCGGTCCCAGTCGCGTTGCCGCCAGTTGAGCGCATTGATGAGCGGATTCTTGCCGCGTTTGGTGCGCGCATGGACCACCACGTCGGCAACCGGGCCGGCGGCACGCGCCGCCTCGCGCGAGCCGAAGGGTATGAAGACCTGCTCGCTGGTCGGAACAAATCCCGAAGGACGGATGCGCTGGACACGGCAGCCGCGCGCTTCGTACTCGCGCTGCAAGCTGTCGAGATGAAGACGCACCCGCTCCGCCTCGCGACGATTGCTGATCTTCTTCATTTCCCAGCAGTCGCGCAGACCCTCGATGCGGTGCGGCACAAAGAGCGGATTGAGGTCGGCGTAGAGCGGAAGATGCCCGTCGGTGCTGGCGACGACCACGGCGTCGAATCCCTCCTGCGCGCGCCGACGCACCAGGCCCTGCCAGCACATGATTTCCCAACCAAACTCGGCGGTGCAGACATCGGCAATGAGGACATTGTTCACGGCGGCGGATGATAAGGGCTTGGGAGGTGATCGACAAGATCGCAGGTGGAAACGTTGGTGGAACACGTTACGCGGCAATATCTTACGACTCCCTACCCGCTTTGACTGTCGGTGGCCAAACCAGAGCGAACTTTTCCTGTTGCATCCCTGAAGGCATTGGTTATCATGCCGTTGGATGAGGGAGGGGCGCACAAGTCGCCGCCCTTCCGATGCCGTTAGTCCCTTGGGCCGTCCCCTCCCCGGCCCGGTTGGAATCGATGATTCTGACCCGCGTCCTGCGACAACTTTGGTTTTCAACGGGAACGTCTGGATTTTTGACGGGTAACTGGTAACATGAGCGCCCCCATGGTCACTAAAGAGATGGTAATGGACCAGTTGAGAAAGTGTTTCGATCCGGAGATTCCGATCGTCTCGCTGGTTGATCTGGGTTTGATCTACGATGTCCGGGTGGATGCGAACAACAATGTCGATGTCGACATGACGTTGACGGCGCAGGGGTGTCCGGCGCACCAGATGATTTCGCAGGACGCCGCCTCGAAGCTGCGCCAGATCCCCGGCATCGGGACTGTAAATGTGCATGTGGTCTGGGAACCGGCGTGGACGCCCGACCGCATGAGCGACACGGCGCGCAAGGCGCTGGGCTGGGTGTAACCCGGTTCAGCTTTACAATCAGGACTCGTCACGGATGATGAGTCTTCCACCCCAACCATAGGAGGGTGCTATCGATCCCAAAACCGTGAATGGTTAATCCCCCATGGGTTGGCCCGCGCTGGGGTGGGCCACCCGGGCGATGCAGTCAGACGGGCTGTCCCTCACGGTCCGTGCCGGAACGGGGTTAATCGAAGACAGGTCAGACAATGACTTCACCCCACTTTCCAAGTTGTGCCCGTACATCGCAAGCCGTTGCACACTGGTTGTCTTGGCACGGATGTTGCGGACAGAGGTTAACAAGGGACGTTAACACAAACCCATTTGCACATGGGGGTTCAGAATGATGGTAAAGAAATGCCTAATAGTGACACTGGCAGTGCTGGTGCTGTTGCCGGCGATGGCGGTCGCGGGCGCGGCGCCCACCAAGGATAGGGTGGGGATCGGCGCGCCGGTGATGGCCGCGGCCGGCCAGGGCACGACCCGCCGCGTCACAGTGCCGCTCCTGATGGACAACACCCAGCCGCTGGTGGCAATGGATATTCCGCTGCGGTTCGGGCAGCCGGGCGACGGCATCAATCTGGTCAATGTCGAGTATGCCAGCCGCGTTGACTACTTCGACGAGAAGATCACCAACATCGACAACGAGAACAAAACGATCGTGATGGGCTTGATCTCGATGGCCTACGATGCCAACAAGCCCGATCTCGAAGTCGGTTCCGGCCCGATCGCGTTCCTGACGTTCGACATTTCCGATCCGACCATCGACCGGTTTACGATCAACTCCGAATACATTCCGACCCCGGCGCACAAGCTCATGCTGGTCTGGCATGAGACCAACGCCCAGGGCCAGCTGGAAGTCCGCTGGAACGAGGACCTGGAATTCCGCATGGAAGTCCCGGTCACCAGCGCCGGCTCGGTGCCCGTTCCGACCTCGTACGCGCTCGATCAGAACTACCCGAACCCGTTCAACGCCGGCACGGTCATCAGTTTTTCGCTGCCCGAAGCCAGCCAGGTGAAGGTGACGGTGTTCAACGTGCTGGGCCAGACGGTGCGTGTGCTCGCCGATCAGGAGATGACGGCGGGTGTGCAGCGGGTCGAGTGGGATGGACGCGACGAGAACGGCATGCAGGCCTCCTCGGGGGTCTACTTCTACCGCATCACGGCGAACCACTTCACCGACACCAAGAAGATGACGCTGCTGAAGTAACCGGCGCATCCTCGGCATCAACCACAAACCCCCGCCGGGCAACCGGCGGGGGTTTTTGTATTCGTGTGGCGCGTCCGGTGGGAGGGCGAGCCGCCCGCGGCAGGATGCGTGAGATGATGCACCGGCGGACGGTGCCCGCGCTGCCGTTTCGCTTCAAGAGCAACAAAGATCCCAAGACCCGGCAAAGAGCGCCGGGTCTTGGGATGACGGTATTGGGGATGACGGCATTGGGGATGATGGTATTGGGGATGATGGTATTTGGGGATGTGTGATGATGTATGATGAGGGCGAGTCACAGACCCGCCCCTACGGTTGATTACACATTCAAATTGTACGGGCAGGTCTCAGACCTTCCCCTTGTTGCCAGCGCGAAAGTGCGGGCGATCCGCCGCGGCGGATCGTCCTCCTTGGCAGAGTCCAACCGTGAGGGTATCAGTGTTTGATGGTGCAATTGGGGCAGGAGCCGGACTTGGACTTGGCGGATCTGATACGGGTGCGGATGATGTAGAGCGCCGCCGCGGCGACAAGGACGCCGATGGTAAGATGCTGCAGCCAGTCGGGAATCTGCATCGCCATCTCCTCAGAAGAACCGCAATCCAATCTGACGGGTGATGAAGGCGGCGCCATAGGCCAGTGTCGCCATGTAGGCGAAGGCGAAGGCGGGCCACTTCCAGCCGCCGGTCTCGCGTTTGATCACCGCGAGCGTCGAGACGCATTGGAGCGCGTAGGCGTAGAAGACCAGCAGCGTGATCGCCACCAGCGGGGTCCAGACCGGCGCGCCGGTCTGCGGGTTGGTGTCGGCCTTCAGTTTTTCGGCCAGGCCGGCATCGTCCGCCGATGATCCGACGCCGTAGGTGACGCCCATGGTCGAGACAAAGACCTCGCGGGCGGCAAACGAGCCGAGGATGCCGATGCCGATCTTCCAGTCGAAGCCCAACGGCTCCAAAACCGGCTCGAGGGCGCGCCCGATGTGGCCCGCCAGCGATCCGCGCAACCGTTCGGCGGCGGCGCGATTGTCCAGCGCGGTCAACTGGTCCTCTCCGGCATTCTGCTGAATCAGCGCCTGCCGTTCGGCGGCAAAGCGCGCTTCGATGTCCTGGTGGCGCGGGTAGCTGAAGAGCGCCCAGAGCACGATCGAGGCGGCGAAGATCAGGGTGCCGGCGGAGACCAGGAAGGTCCGCGCGCGGTCCCACAGCGTGATGAGCAGGGTCTTCAATCGCGGCATGCGATAGGTCGGCAGTTCAAGCAAAAGCGGCGGGGTCGGACCGCGCAGGATGGTGCGGCGGAAAATCGCCGCCACCAGCATCGCTCCGAGAATGCCCATCAGGTAGAGCCCCAACAACGTGAGCCCCTGATAGCCAAACGGTCCCCAGACTCTGGTCTCGGGCACAAACGCGGCGATGAGCAGCGCATAAATCGGCAACCGCGCTGAGCATGTCATCAGCGGCGCGATCAGGATGGTGGCCAGCCGGTCCTTCTGATGCGGGATGGTGCGTGTGGCCATGATCCCCGGCACCGCGCAGGCAAAAGACGAAAGCAACGGGATGAAGCTGCGTCCGGAGAGGCCGACCTTCGCCATCGCGTAGTCGAGAATGAAGGCGGCGCGTGACAGATAGCCCGAGTCTTCCAGCAGAGTCAGGAACAGATAGATCAAGAGAATCTGCGGCAGGAAGACCAGCACCGCGCCGACGCCGGCGATCACACCATCGTTGAGCAGACTGTGCAACGGCCCGGGCGCGAGGACGCCGTCGACCAGCGACGGCAGCCAGGTGTCGGTGAGATAGGCAATCGCGTCGGCCGGATAGGAGGCCCAGGTGAACACCGACTGGAACACCAGCGCGAGGACCACGACAAGGATGATCGGTCCGAAGACGCGGTGGAGGAAGAGGTCATCGAGACGGCGTGTCCAGTCGGCCTGGCCGCGGCCCTCGAACCGCACCACCTCATGGGCGACATCGCGCTGCCACTTGTAGCGGGCCTCGACAATGAAGCGGCGCACGGTCTCCTCATCCAGCCCGAGATCGGCGCGCACCTGCCCGGCGATCTTTTCCAGCTTCTCGGTGCAGGCGGGTGTATGTTGGCCGGCGACGCAGTAGAGTGTCTGGATTTCGGTGGAGTCGGCCAGCGGGGCCGATTCACGGATGCGGCTTTCCAGCGCCGGCGGCAGGCGGAACCCGCGATCCGGGGTCTGCCAGCCGCACCCAAGGATGCGTTCAAGTTCGTTGCCGAGTTGCTCCAGCCCCTCCCCCTTGGCGGCGACCACCGCGACCACCGGCACTTTCAGCCGCGCGGCGAGGCGTCGCGCATCGACCGAAAGCCCGCGACGGCGGGCTTCATCGACCATGGTCAGGGCAATGACCGTGGGCAGGCCGGTTTCGATGATCTGGCCGGCGAGATAGAGGTGGCGCGCCAGATTGGTCGCATCGACCACGCAGATCACCGCATCGGGAGGCGTGGCATGGTCGCGGCCGAAAATGATGTCGGAGGCGACCTTCTCATCCGGCGAGCGCGGAATGAGCGAATAGCAGCCGGGCAGATCGAGGAGGTCGAACCGCGCGCCGCGGAAGCACCACGCGCCGGTCTTGCGTTCCACGGTGACGCCGGGATAATTGCCGGTCTTTTGACGCAGACCGGTCAGGGCATTGAAGAGAGTCGTCTTGCCGGAGTTGGGATTGCCTGCCAGCGCGACGGTGTAGGTACGTTGAGTCTGGTTGGCGGCGATGGACATGCGGATCCGGAGTGTTACGGCGGCGGACGCGGGGCTGCCCCCCATCGTCACGGCAAACCCGACCTCAGACCTCGATTAAGACCGCATCGGCCTCACTGCGACGCAGCGACAGAAAGAACCCATCGACTTCGACCTCGATCGGTCCGCCCAGCGGCGCGGCACGCAGGAGCCGCACGGGGGTGCCCGCCACTAGGCCAAGTTCGAGGATGCGCAGGGCCAGTTGCGGCTCGCCCTGCACCGAATGGACCCGTCCGGTCTGGCCGGGCAGGAGCTGTGACAGGCAACGCGCGGGGGCCAAGGCGTCGATCTCCTCAAGAGTCGTCCAGGCGGCGGGCCGGGACGGCGCGGCGGTGACAACAGCGGTCATTGGTACGATCTCCGGTTGCGGCGCGATAGTTAGGCATGCCTAACTACCAGGCGCCAAGAGAGCGGAGGTTTCCGGCCTCCGCGTCGACCTATCTACGCAAGAAAGCGCGACGCAGTCAACGGAATTTGGACAAAGTTTGACGGCCCTAAGTTGGTTTTGACAGTGTTCTAACGGGCGGGCCGGAGCGCCCCGGTTCAGCGGAACGGCGTAATCGCCAAGGCGACATTCCAGTACACCCCGGCCGAAGCGTAATAGCCGATGATCTCGTCGCGGAAGACCGCATGCAGGCGGGTCTCCGGAGTGAGCCGCAGCGAAAGATCGGGCCCGATGGCGAAGGCGTCGTGGGAAGTGTAGCGCCCGATGAACGCGAGCGACTCCTGGTGGCCGACCACAAAGTGGCCGTCGACACCCCCGCCGAGCGCCAGACGGTTCGTGACTGGCATCAGGAACCGGAACTCCACGGGAAACTCGTAGAGCCGTCGGTTGAACCAGCGATCCTTCCGCAGGTGGACTGCCGCGCCGCCGCGCAGATAAAGCTCGGGGCCACGGGAGCGGTCGCCCGAGGCCAGGATGAATTGGAGACCGGCGAGACTGGAGCCGTTGTCGTCGCCGACGGCATAGAGCAGGTTGCCGGTCGGACCATCCCAGTCGACGGCCATCCAGCCGAGCAGGGAGAAATGACGCGCGCGATCGACGGCCCACAATCCCCCCAGCCAGAGACGTTCGATCCCCCACTCCCCTGTCTCGTGGTAACGTTGCGAGGCATGCGAAACCGGCACCGCGATCACCGCGGCAACGTCCCCGGACAAACCGATCACGCCGGAGAAGACAAACTCCTCGCGCTCGTAGGCGATCATCGGGTATTCGGAGACGCTGGAGTGCGGGGTCTTGTCGCGGCCATCGAAGTAGGCCTCGGCCTTGTAGCGGTAAGTCGACAAAGCAAGACTGGTCCCGGCCGAGCGCCGCGAGAGATCGAGACGCAAGAGCGGATCGGCGCGGAAATAGAGGGCGGGCCACTGGGCGTGGACAGTCTCACCAAGCGCCAGCAGGCACAACAAGGTCAACGCTGGTCGCAGCAATCGGCGCATTGTCGGCGGGCTTTGGATTCAGCGCGAACGCGGCGCATGCCGCTGCTTGCGCAGTTCGGCGATCTCGTCGCGCAGTCTGGCGGCGGCCTCGAAGTCGAGTTTTTTCGAGGCGTCCTTCATTGCCTTGGTGAGGAACATGATCTGATCGTCGAGGGCCATCTTGTCGAATCCGCTGGGGCGCTTGACCTTTTCCTCCTCGACATAGACCTCCGACTTGGCGTCGGCGAAGACTGTGGCGCGGCGGATCTCCTCCTCGCTTTTAACGATGGTGCGGGGAATTATTCCATGCCGGGCGTTGTATTCCTGCTGAATCTGGCGGCGGCGGTTGGTCTCGTCGATGGCCTTCTTCATTGAGTCGGTGATCTGATCGGCATACATGATGACGGTGCCGCCAGCGTTGCGGGCGGCGCGTCCGGCGACCTGAATGAGCGACCGCTCCGAGCGCAGGAATCCCTCCTTGTCGGCATCGAGGATCGCCACCAGCGAGACTTCGGGCAGGTCGAGCCCCTCGCGCAACAGGTTGATCCCGACCAGGACATCGAAATCGCCCAGTCGCAGGTCGCGCAGGATCTCGGTGCGTTCGATGGTGTCGATTTCCGAATGCAGGTAGCGCACCCGGATGCGCATCTGGGCGAGGTAGTCGGCCAGGTCCTCGGACATGCGCTTGGTCAGCGTGGTGACCAGGACGCGTTCCTTGCTCTCAACCCGCTTGCGGATTTCGGCGATCAGGTCATCGATCTGCTTGTCCAGCGGACGGACGATGATCTCCGGATCGACCAGGCCGGTCGGGCGGATGATCTGCTCGACCACCACGCCGCCGGATTTTTCCAACTCGATGTCGGCCGGGGTGGCGGAGACGTAGATCACCTGGTCGAGCATCTGCCAGAATTCATCGAAGACCAGCGGGCGGTTGTCGAGGGCCGAGGGCAGACGGAACCCATACTCGACCAGCGTCATCTTGCGCGAGCGATCGCCGGCGTACATGCCGCGCACCTGCGGCAGGGTCTGGTGGGACTCGTCGATGATGGCGAGGAAATCCTCGCGCGGGAAGAAATCCAGAAGCGTATAGGGCCTCTCCCCGGCGGCGCGTCCGG
This sequence comes from bacterium, assembly GCA_035559435.1. NCBI lineage: Bacteria > bacterium. The sequence continues at coordinate 35,219 of DATMBC010000065.1, read as the reverse complement.
CCAGATGCCGCGAGTAGTTCTCAATGCCGGAGCAGTAGCCGATTTCGCGCATCATCTCGATGTCGAAACGGGTGCGCGATTCGAGACGCTGGGCTTCGAGCAGTTTGTTCTGATCGCGCAATTCCTTGAGGCGGACTTCGAGTTCATCCTCGATGCGCGAGATGGCCTGGGTCAGGCGCGGGACGCTGGTGACAAAGTGCTTGGCCGGGTAGATCGCCTTGCGGTCGGTGCGGCGCAGGATCTCGCCGGTGAGCGAATCGACCACGGTGATGCGCTCGATCTCATCGCCGAAAAACTCGATGCGGATCGCCTGTTCCTCATAGGCGGGCATCACCTGTACGATATCGCCCTTGACCGAGAAGGTGCCGCGGGCCGAATCGAAATCGTTGCGGGTGTAATGGATGTCGATCAACTGGCCCAGCAGTTTGTCGCGCGCGATGGTCTGACCCACCTGCACGAAGACCATCATGTTCTTGTATTCCTCGGGGGAGCCGAGGCCATAGATACTGGAGACCGAGGCCACGATGATGACATCGGGACGCTCCAGCAGCGAGGCGGTGGCGCGCAGGCGGAGACGGTCGATGTCGTCGTTGATCGAGGTGTCCTTCTCGATGTAAGTGTCGGACTGCGGGACATACGCTTCCGGCTGGTAGTAATCGTAGTACGAGATGAAAAACTCGACCGCGTTGTGGGGAAAGTACCCCTTCAGCTCGCCGTAGAGTTGCGCCGCCAGGGTCTTGTTGTGGGAGAGGACCAGGGTCGGACGTCCCCACTGCGCGATGACGTTGGCCATGGTGAAGGTCTTGCCGGAGCCGGTCACCCCCAGAAGCGTCTGGTGGCGGGTGTTTTGCGCCAGGCCTTCCAGCAGGCGACGAATTGCCTCCGGCTGGTCGCCGGTGGGCTGGTAAGGGCTTTCGAGCGTGAAAACGCCGGGATGGGGAGCGCGAATCTGGGCCATGGCAGTCCTTGTACGGACGAAAGCGCAAGATAATACACGTCAAGGGGCGGGGAGGATCACTTCTGTTGGTGGGGACGCGGCTCAAGAGCCGCTTCTACGGAGTGGAATGACGGGGATTCCTTGGGGGCGCCAATATCCTGATTGCCGAATTTTGCTGCGACACCTGACAGTCAGAGGATCGCGAAGACGTATTTGGCGGTCAGGTACAGGCCGGCGAGGATGAAGATTGTGCCGGTCACGGTGCGGCCGATGCGTTCGATCTGCGGCAGACGGTGGAGGAAACGGCCGGCCCAGTTGGCGCCGAGAGCCAGCCCGATGCCGAGAGCGACCACCGGAAAGGCGGTGGCAATGCCGTAGAGGGCGGGATAGACCAGCGGTCGCTGGTGTTCCACCGCCAACGGCACAAGACTGCCGAAGAAGAGCGCGGCCGAGACCGGACAGAAGGCGAGCGCACACAAAAATCCCAACAGGCCCGCGCCGCCGGGGTTGCCGCCGCCGAGACGTTCCCCCCAGCGGGCCAGGGGCACACCGGGGGTGGCCGGCAGCGGCAGGAGTTTCAGCACGATCATGCCGACGAGGGTCAACAGCGGGCCGATCAGTTTGGCCATGACATCCTGCAGGGTGTTCGACAACGCCAGCGGTGTGGCCAGCGCGGTGGCAATCAGCGCGCCCAGCAGGGTGTAGGCCGCCACGCGTCCGAGGCCATAGGCCAGCCCGCTCCAGAAGACGCGCCGCGGCAGCGCCACCTGACGGCCGATGCAGGTCACCGCGGCGACATTGGTCGCCAGCGGACAAGGGCTGACGGCGGTCACCAGACCCAGCCAGATGGCGGTGCTGACACCGAACCAGAGATCGTTCATGGAGTGATCCCCATGAACGCGGCGACTTCGCCGGTGACGTAGTCGGCGAATTGCGCGCTGTCGCCGATCACATCCCAGATCTTGTCGAGGTTGCGCGAACGCATCGGCTTGCCATCCTGATACTGCACCAGCACCAGCGCCTGCGAGACCAGTTCATAATCCTTGATGAAATGCTCGTTGCCCGCCGCCTCGACATTGGTCGGCAGGAAGAGCAGCTTCCCGGCGCGCAACGCCGGACCAAAGTTGGCGAAGATGGCATCATGAGCGGACTGCTCGATCTTCAGGCAGGTCACGCAGCGGGCGGTGCGGTGAAAGTAGTAGGCGACATACTCGGCCGGCGCGGCGGCGACGGTGGCGGTCGATTCGCCGGCGTCGCGTCGCGGAACCAGCAGCCAGATGATGCTGGCGACAACGACGGCCAGCAGCGCGAATTGGAGAATGCGTTTCATGGTTTGTCCTTTCGTCCGATGGGCTCGGCTCGTGCCGCCGTCATGACAGCATCGTTTTGAGCTCGGACAGGCTCGGGACGCGCCCGCTGCACTTCACCGCGCCATCGACAACCAGCGCCGGAGTCATCAGCACGTTGCGGCTGACGATCTGCTGAATGTCGGTGACCTTGACGATTTCACATTCGAGTTTCAGCTCGTTGGCGGCCTCCTGCGTCACTTCGGCCAGTTTGTGGCACTTGGCGCAGCCGGGGCCGAGAATTTCGATGCGTTTCATCCCAACTCCTCTCAAAATGATCCAAACACCAGTCCGCTGAGCGTGGCGAATGCCACAACCAGCCCAGTGTACACAACGGTCCGTTTAACGCCGATGACACCGGCGATCACGATCATGCTGGGCAACGAGAGCGCCGGCCCGGCCAGAAGCAGCGCCAGCGCGGGCCCCTTGCCCATGCCGCTGCCGACCAATCCCTGCACGATCGGAACTTCGGTGAGAGTGGCGAAGTACATGAAGGCGCCGGCGATCGCGGCAAAGAAGTTGGCAAAGAGCGAATTGCCGCCGACGACGCCGGCGATCCACGTCGACGGCACCAGCCCTTCGTGGCCAGGGCGTCCCAGCAGGAATCCCGATACCAGCACGCCGATCAGCAACAGCGGCAGCATCTGCCGCGCAAATCCCCACGATGCGCCAAACCAGGCGGCGGACAGACCGGTGGAACGCGCCAACCGGATTGAGAGCCCGACTGTGGCGGCGGCGAAAGCGACTTCGGGATGGCGGGGAAACACGACGGCCAACGCGATGACAGAACAGGCGAGCAAGGCCACGGTCCGGAGTTTGTGGCCGTACCAGCGCACCATCCCCCAACCCAGCACCAGCGCCGCCGCGCCGGTCAGCCACCACTTGATAAGGAAGATCAGATGCCAGATACCGCCGGTGTCGCCGCCCTCGCTCCAATTGGCGAAGACCAGGATTGCGATCAGCGCCAGGAGGTGAACGAGCGTGTGCGAGACCGGCGGGTCGTCGCGCCCTTCGCCGACAACCAGCGGCGCGGCGCCGGAGTCGGGCCGCTCACGGAACAGCGCCGCCATCGCCAGCCCGATCACAACCGAGAAAACGACGGCGAAGATGGCGCGCGCCACGCCCAATTCCATGCCGAGGACGCGGGCGGTGAGGATGATCGCAAGCAGATTGATCGCCGGGCCGGAGTAGAGAAAGGCGATCGCCGGACCGAGGCCGGCGCCGCGTTGACGGATCCCGGCAAAGAGCGGCAACACGGTGCAGGAGCAAACGGCGAGAATAGTGCCGGTCACCGCCGCCACCGGGTAGGCGATGTACTTCTTCGCCTGCGGGCCGAGCAACTTGATCACGCTCTCCTGACGCACCAACACGCTGATGGCGCCGGCGATGAAAAAGGCCGGCACCAGGCAGAGCAGGACATGCTCGCGCGTGTACCAGCGCGCCAACTGGACGCTCTCGGTCACGGCGCGATCAAGACGCTCTCCGGCGGGAAGGAAGTAGAGGGCGAGGAAGCCGGCGACAATCCAGAGAACTGCTTCCCATTGATCGCGCCAATGGAAGTCGGAATCCATCGGTCAGTCATCCTTGGTCATTTGGCCAAATCGCCAAATATAGGACAAAAACAATCAGCGTTCGCTCTTCGCCATGGCCGACTCTTTTGAGATCGCCTCGACGCATTCGAAGAAGCGAAAGACGCAACGGGTGCGCAGACGGTAAAAGACCATGGACCCGCGCTTTTCATCCTCGACGATGCCGGCGTTGCGGAGGATGGAAAGGTGCTTGGAGACGGTGGACATGTCGGCGCCGACCAACTCGGCCAGCTCGCAGACACAGCGTTCGCGGGCGGAAAGCTCCTCGACCATCAGAAGGCGGCTCGGATGGGCCAGGGCCTTGATGATGTTGGCGCGTGTGGCGAGTCGTTTACGGTCGATGTTGGGCATGCGCTCCCCTCGTGTGCCCATGTTACGCTCCGCCTTCTTGGCTGTTTGGCAAATTCGCCAAGGTTGTGACAATGGGCGTCTGCGCGGATTGGGCCGGTGGAACGGTTTGCGCTCTAAGGGGTTAAATGTCTTGACTTGGGCCGGTGGATTGTTATCATGGGGGGCTTTGTGAGCGGTCTACTTTGGCTTTTACGGTCAGCGAAAGGTCGGGAATGGGTTACGAGGCAATCATCGAAACGGGCGGGCGTCAATTTGCGGTCGGCAAAGGGGACATTTTGCGTGTCCCGCATCTGGCCGGATCGGCCGGCGACAAGATCAACTTCGAGCGGGTGCTTCTGGTCCGCAAGGGCGACCAGACCAGGGCCGGCCAGCCGGTGGTTGCCGGCGCCAAAGTCGCCGCTGAGATTCTCGCGCAGGAGAAGGCCGACACGCAGATCGTCTTCAAGCTGCGCCGCCGTCACAATTCACGCAAACGCAACGGACACCGTCAGGAATACACCAAGGTCCGCATCACCGCGGTCCATGCCTAGACTCGAGTGGCTCGCCGCTTTGAGACTGTACGGCCGTCCATATCGCGGCGGATCTAAGTCCACCACCAGCGTCCATCCCGCAAACCGTCCTGTCGGGTGTCTCCGATGGGGCGGTTTGTTGTTGTGGCTGGCCGTCGCGCTGGCGCCGTGGCCGGCGCAGGCGCAGGGGGTGATGGTGGCCGACGTGGTGGTTGAAGGAGCGGTCACCACTGACGCGAAATTGATCATCAGCGTCGGCGGATTGGCCAAGGGCCAGATGGTCACCCGCGAGGACATGCAGAAGGCGGCGCACCAGATCTACGCGCTCGGGCTGTTTGAGGATGTGCGGATCGAGGCGGAGGATCTGGGCGGCCAGCTGAAGGCGATCATCAAGGTCAAGGAACTGCCGCGGCTGGGCCAGATCATCTTCAAGGGCAACGACAAGATCAAGGAGAAGGATCTGACCTTGCCGATCAAGCCCGGCCAGAAGGTCGGCCCGGCTAGGATCAAGGACGCCGAGACCGCCATCCGCAAGGCCTACCAGGAGAAGGGGTACTTCCTGGCCACCGTGACCGCCAAGACCGAGCCGGGGGTGGCGCAAGACGAGGTCAACGTCGTTTTCGAGATCGATGAGAAAAGCCCGGTCAAAGTCTCCAGGGTCGAGTTCATCGGCAACGAGAAGCTCTTCGACGACGAGCTCCAGAAGAGGATGTCCAACAAGCCGCGCGGGTTTCTGCGCTCGATCTTCGGCGGCGGGCATTTCAACCGCGAGAAGTATCCCGAGGACCTCAAGGCGGTGACCGACTTCTACCGCAAGAAGGGGTATCTCGACGCGGTCATCGTCGACGATACGATCATCCTCAACGACGAAAAGACGCACGTCGAAATCCAGATCACCGTCAACGAGGGGCCGCGCTACTACTTCGGGACGTCGTCGTTTTCCGGCATGGCGGTCTTAAGCGAGGAGCGCCTGCGGCGCGCGCTCAAGTACCAGCCGGGCGATGTCTACAATCAGGAGAAGTTCGAGGAATCCGAGCAGCAGATCTACAACGCCTACCTCGAAGAGGGATACCTCTACGTGCGCATGATCGAGGACACCAAGACGGTGGACTCGACGGTCAACATCACCTATGAAATCTCCGAAGGGGTGCCGGCGCACATCAACCGGGTGGACATCGTCGGCAACACCAAGACCAAGGACAAGGTGATCCGGCGCGAGCTGGTCTTGTATCCGGGGCAGGTGTTCCGTCGCTCGCTTCTGGAGCGATCGCTGCGCAACGTCATGCTCCTGAACTACTTCAGCAACGCGGTGCCGGAGTTCAACCAGCTGCCCGATGGCCGCGTCGATCTGACGGTGCGTGTGGAGGAGAAACCCACGGGGCAGATCCAGGTCGGCGGCGGGTATTCGGAGCAGGACAAGTTTGTCGGCACTGTCGATCTGGGCATCCCGAACCTGTTCGGCAACGGGCAGAGCGCCAATTTCCTGGTCGAGTTCGGCAAACGGCGGCAGTCGTATCGTTTGGGTTTCACCGAGCCGTGGCTGTTTGACACGCCGACCTCGGTGGGGTTTGACATCTCGCGGCTGGAGCGGACCTACGACGATCCGTACATTGCCGGTTCGGACGATTTCACGCAGAATTCCTCGGGGCTCTCGACGCGGCTGGGGCGGCGGCTGAAGTGGCCCGACGACTACTTCAGCGTCTATTGGAACTACCGTCTTGAGAATTTCGAGTACACCGACTTTTCCGACTCGGCGCTGGCGGCCTCGTACGACTACAGCGAGGGGCTGGTGTCGGCGACGTCGATGACGGTGTCGCGCGATTCGCGCGACCTGCCGGAGTTTGCCACGCGCGGCAGCCGGGCCAGTTACCGGACGGAGTTCGCCGGCGGCGCCCTGGGCGGCGACTGGAGTTACACCAAGCACAACTTCACCTACACGATCTTCCAGCGGCTCTGGAAGGGATTTGTCTTCTCGCCGTCGTGGAACGTCGGCGTGATCCAGGCCGGGGCCGGCGGCGGCTCGGTGCCGTATTCGGAGCTCTTCTACGCCGGCGGGATCCGTTCCGACGGGATGATCCGCGGCTACAGCGACCGCTCGATCGTCGCTTTCGAGGACACCAGCACGGTCGCCGAGCGTGAGGCCACCATTCCCGGCAACCGGATCGGCGATCTGGTCACTGGCCGTCTGCCGGAGTACAGCACGCTGGACACCGCGCGCGGGCAGGCGATCTACACGCTGAACGCGCAGGTTGTCTTTCCGGTGGTCAAGCAGCAGATTTATGGGTTGATGTTCTTCGATGCGGGCAATGTCTGGCTGAAGGCGACCAGCATCGATCCGTTCGATGTCTGGACATCGTATGGCTTCGGGTTCCGTTTGATGGTGCCGGGGATGGGGCTTCTGGGCTTTGACTTCGGCATTCCCCTCAAGGGGAACGACAAGGGCAAGTTGAAACCGCATTTTCAGTTCGGCGGGTCATTCTAACCGGACGCGCCGACTAGATGGGAGCGACTATGGGACGCACAAGTGGGCGGCTGGTCCGCTGGGGGTTGATCGCGCTGGCTGTGGCATGGGCTGCGGCCGGGATGACCGCAACCGCGCAGGCGCAGGGGAAGATCGGCTGGGTTGATCTGGACCGCATCCTGGGCGAATACGCCGAGTTCAAGGAGGCCGAGGAGTTGTTCCGCAAGGACGCGTCGGTCTGGGAGGCCGAATTCGACAGTCTGCAGGAAGTCTACTTCAACCGGCTGGAAGACTACAAGAAGCAGCAACTGATCCTCAACGAGGAGCGCCGCCAACAGCGCGAGGATGAGCTCAAGGCGCTGGAGCAGACGGTGATGGAGACTAAGACGCGCCTCGAGCAGCAGGCCGAAAAGCGCCGCGCCGAGCTGACCAACCCGATTCTGCAGAAGATCCAGGAAGTGGTGCAGACCATCGCCACCAACGAGGACTACGACTTTGTCTTCAACGCCTCGCAGATTTACATGACGCCGGCGGGGATCCAGTTCGCGCCGGTGATGTACGCCAAAAAGAAGCTCGACATCACCGACCGGGTGTTCGAGGAGTTGGCCAAGATCAAATGACCTTCACGCTGGCCCAGTTGGCCGAGCGTCTCGGCGCCCGGGTGGATGGCGACGGCTCGGTCGCGATTACCGGCGTGGCGCCGATTGAAAACGCCGGTCCGGGCCAGTTGTCGTTTCTGGCCAATCCCAAATACGCCGACCATCTGCGTACGACCGGCGCCGCGGCCGTGATCGTGGCGCCGGATCTGTTTGGCGTCCCGCGCGCGGAGGTCGCCCGCGGCGCGGCGCTCCTGATCCACGACAATCCGTACTTCACGTTTCTGCAGGCGCTGACCCTGTTTCATCCGCCTCCGCCCTCTCCCCCGCCGGGTGTCGACCAGTCGGCACGGATCGGACACCGGGTCCGTTTGGGTGACCGGGTGCATGTCGGGCCGATGTGCGTGATCGATGATGAGGCGGAATTGCGCGACGGCGCGGTGATTCTGGCCGGATCGTTTGTCGGCGCCCGCTCGGTGATCGGCGCCGACTCGATGATCGGCCCGCATGTGACGATCCTGCCGGGCTGCACGCTGGGGGCGCGGGTAAGGATTCATCCGGGCACAGTGATCGGCTCCGACGGGTTCGGTTACGCTCCGGTCAACGGAAAGCACGAAAAGATTCCGCAGGTCGGGGGCGTCACGATCGGCGACGATGTCGAGATCGGCGCCTGCTGCGCGATTGATCGGGCCACCATGGGCCAGACCGTGATCGGCCGCGGCACCAAAATCGACAACCTCGTGCAGATCGCGCACAATGTGCAGATCGGCGAGGATTGCATCATCGTTTCGCAGGTCGGCATCTCCGGCTCAACCAAGTTGGGCAACCATGTAACCCTGGCCGGGCAGGTGGGCCTGATCGGACACATCGAACTGGGCGACAATGTCATCGTCGCCGCCCAATCGGGCATCGTCAAGGACCTTCCCCCGAACACCATCTGGCTCGGCTCGCCGGCCGGCGAAATGGCGCATCAAAAGCGCGTCATTGCCGCCACGCATTCCCTCCCCGAGACCCTCAAGCGCCTGCGCGAATTGGAAAAGCGGGTGGCGGAGTTGGAAGCCAGGCAAAAGTAGGACGGGCGTTACCGGCCGCCTCTCTACCCGATTCATCAACAGAACGGACTTTCACGCTGCCGCAAACGGCAGTATGCCGCATGGCCGCGGCCACATCCGCGACCTAAGATCAAACAAAGATCCCAAGCCGCCCTCGCAACGAGCGCGAGGGCGGCTTGGGATGACGCGGTCGTGGTGATGGGCCATCGACCGAGCGGGATAGAAGGCCGTTGAGTCAGGCCTGGTATTTGATCGCATCCACGAAGAAGGGGCGCACGGCTGTGCGCCCCTGTGGCAGTCCACTGCGGATGAAACCTACATCCCCGGGCCGATCATCTTCTCGGGACGGACGATCTCGTCGAATTTCTCGCCGGTGAGGACGCCGAGCATGATCGCCGCCTCGCGCAGCGTGATGTTTTCGGCGTGGGCCTTCTTGGCGACCTTGGCGGCGTTGTCGTAGCCGATGTGCGGGTTGAGCGCGGTCACCAGCATGAGCGAGTTGTGCAGGAAGCGGTCGATGTTCGCCTTGTTGGCCTCGATGCCGACGGCGCAGTGCTCATCGAACGATTCGCAGGCGTCGGCCAACAGGCGGATCGAGTGCAGCACGTTGTGAATGATCACCGGCTTGAAGACGTTGAGTTCGAAGTTGCCCATCGCGCCGCCGCAGTTGACCGCGACATCGTTGCCGAGCACCTGGCAGCAAACCATGGTCATCGCTTCCGGCTGGGTCGGGTTGACCTTGCCGGGCATGATCGACGATCCCGGCTCGTTCTCCGGAATGTGCAGTTCGCCCAGGCCGCAGCGCGGGCCGGAGGCCAGCCAGCGGATGTCATTGGCGATCTTCATCAGTGAGCAGGCGAGGGTCTTGAGCGCGCCATGGGCATGCACCAACGCGTCATGCGCCGCCAGCGCCTCGAACTTGTTCGGCGCGGTGACGAAGGGCAAACCGGTGATCTCGGCGATCTTCCTGGCGCCCTTGACCGCGAAATCAGGATGGGTGTTGAGGCCGGTGCCGACCGCGGTGCCGCCCAAGGCCAGTTCATACAGCTCGGGGAGCGCCGCCTCCAGGCGGGCGATGTCGTTGTCCAACTGCTGGACATAGCCGGAGAATTCCTGCCCGAGCGTAAGCGGGACCGCGTCCATCAGGTGGGTGCGTCCGATCTTGATGATATCCTTAAACTCGCGTGATTTCTTGTCGAGTGTGTCGCGCAGACGCTTCACCTGCGGGATGAGGCGTTTTTTGATCTGCTCGGCGGCGGCGATGTGCATCGCGGTCGGGAAAGTGTCGTTGGAGGACTGCGCCTTGTTGACATCATCGTTGGGGTGGATCGGCTTCTTCGAGCCAATCTGCCCGCCGGCCAGCTCGATGGCGCGGTTGGCGATGACCTCGTTGGCGTTCATGTTGGTCTGTGTGCCCGAGCCGGTCTGCCAGACCACGAGTGGGAAGTGATCGTCGAGCTTGCCCTCGATCACCTCGTCGGCGGCGCGCACGATCAGGTCGGCCTTCTCGGGCGTCAGCAGCCCCAGTTCCCTGTTGGTGAGCGCCGCGGCCTTCTTGAGCACGCCCAGCGCGCGGATCAGTTCGCGGGGAAAGCGGTCCCCGCCGATCTTGAAGTTCTGACGCGACCGCTCGGTCTGCGCGCCCCAGTAACGGTCCGACGGGACATTGACCGGTCCCATGGTATCGGTTTCGACTCGTGTGCTCATGCGTGCCTCCGGATTGACAGTTGCCATGACAATACGCCAGTCAGAGTCCGGATTCAATTGCCGCTGTGGCAAAGCAGAGGAAGACTGTCAAAAACGCCATGATATCCCCAGCCAGCGCTGTCTGTCTCAACGTCGAGCAAGACGGCGGCGGGCTCCCTCACCCGTCCCGCCTGCGACGGGACGACTTCCCCGATGGCGGAAGTGAACTGAACCTGCAGGAACATCGGACGCGAAATGTCGCCTCCCGCGGCTTGGTTCACCTCTCCCTCAGGGAGAGGTCGCTGAGCCCGCAAGGCGAAGCGGGTGAGGGGTCAGGGCCGGGAACGACCGGCGCAACAAAAAGGCCGCCCGTGCGGGGCGGCCCGGCGGTCCTTATGGAGGACAAACTCAAACCTTGTCGATGTGCACGATGCGCTTGTCGCCCTTGCCGCCGACAAAACGCACGACCCCGTCGACCATGGCAAACAGCGTCCAGTCCTTGCCGATGCCAATGTTGCGTCCGGGATGAATCTGCGTCCCACGTTGGCGGATGATGATCGAGCCGGCGGTGACGAAGTTGCCGCCGTAGGCCTTGACACCCAACCGTTGGCCGTGCGAATCGCGGCCGTTGCGGGAAGAACCGACACCCTTTTTATGAGCCATTGCTTCGACCCTTTCAATAAAGCGGGGCGCCCGAAAAGCGCCCCACCAGAGACTCCAAGTATAAAGGTCCGCGCCTGGCGGCGCAAGCGTCTTTTGCCTACGCCGGGGCCGGGGTGGCCTTGGGCGGATCGGCCATAACCGCAAGGGAGAAAACCAGTTTCTCGCCGGAGGGATCGAGGTCGATGTTGACGGCGCAATCGCCGGCGAACTGGCCCCGCAAGATCTCCTCGGCCAGTGGATCCTCCAGATAGCGTTGGACCGCCCGGCGCAACGGCCGCGCGCCCAGATTCGGATCGTAGCCGCGCCGCGCCAGAAATTCGCGCGCCGACTGGGTCAACTGGAATGAGATGCCCCGTTCGGCCAGACGCTTGGCCACATCTTCCAGCACGATGTCGACGATCCGGGCAATCTCGCCGGTGCCCAGCGAATGGAAGATGATGGTGTCGTCGATGCGGTTGAGCAGTTCGGGATTGAACATCTTCTTCAGCTCGGCCAGCACCTTGCTCTTCATGTGCTCGTAGGAGCCCTGCACCTGCTCCTTCTGGAATCCCATCGCCTTTTCGTCCTGCAGCTGGCGGGTGCCGATGTTGGAGGTCATGATGACGACGGTGTTCTTGAAGTCGACCTTGCGTCCGAACGAATCGGTGAGCTGGCCGTCATCGAGCAGCTGCAGCAGGATATTGAAGACCTCCGGATGGGCCTTTTCGATTTCATCGAGTAGGACCACCGAGTAGGGCTTGCGCCGGACCTTCTCGGTCAGCTGGCCGCCCTCTTCGTAACCAACATAGCCAGGGGGCGCGCCGATCAGGCGCGAGACCGAGAACTTCTCCATGTACTCGGACATGTCGATGCGAATGAGCGCGTCGGCGTCCTCAAAGAGGAACTGCGCCAGGGCGCGGGCCAGCTCGGTCTTGCCGACGCCGGTCGGGCCGAGGAAGATGAACGAGCCGATCGGACGGCGCGGGTCGGAAAGCCCGGCGCGGGCGCGACGGATCGCCTTGGTCAGGACGGCAATCGCTTCCGCCTGCCCGATCACGCGGTTGTTCAACTCCTCTTCCATGCGCAGGAGTTTCTTGGACTCCTTTTCCTCCAGCCGGAAGACCGGGATGCCGGTCATCTTCGAGACGACCTCGGCAACGTCCTCGGCACTGAGGGTGTACATCGACTTCTCGCGGTCCTCAAGCCAGGTCTTCTTGCGGGCCTCGAGCTCCTCGCGGGCGATTTTCAGTTCGTCACGCAGACGCGCGGCGGTCTCGAACTCCTGGTTTTTGACCGCGTTTTCCTTGGCGGTCTGGATGTCGATGATCTTCTGCTCCAGGTCGGCGAACTCGCTGGGCTTGGTGCACGACTTCAGGTGCGCGCGCGAACCGGCCTCGTCGATGACGTCGATCGCCTTGTCGGGCTGGTAGCGCCCGGAGATGTAGCGGTCGGACAACTTGACCGCGGCAATGATCGCCTCCTCGGAGATCTTGATCTTGTGATGCTCCTCATACTTGGGCCTCAGGCCCTTGAGGATGGCCAGCGTGTCGGCGTAGACCGGCTCCTCGATCATCACGGTCTGGAAGCGGCGGTCCAGCGCGCCATCCTTCTCGATGTACTTGCGGTACTCGTTTAAGGTGGTGGCGCCGATGCACTGCAGTTCGCCGCGGGCCAGCGAAGGCTTGAAGATGTTGGAGGCATCCAGCGACCCTTCGGCGCCGCCGGCGCCGACGATCGTGTGCAGCTCATCGATGAAGATGATGACATCGTTGGAATTGACAATCTCGTTCATGACGGCCTTGAGCCGCTCCTCGAACTGGCCGCGGTATTTGGTGCCGGCCACCAGCGAGGTCATGTCGAGCGTGACCAGCCGCTTGTTTTCGAGCATCTCGGGGACATTCCCCTCGACGATGCGCTGGGCCAGCCCTTCGGCGATGGCGGTCTTGCCCACGCCCGGCTCGCCGATGAGCACGGGGTTGTTCTTCTTGCGGCGCGACAGGATCTGGCTGACACGTTCGATTTCGTTGTCGCGGCCGATGATCGGATCGAGCTTGCCCTTGCGCGCCAGTTCGGTGAGGTCGCGTCCGAAGTGGTCCAGCGCCGGGGTCTTGGATTTTTTGCGTTTCTTGCCGTACGCCGACGGCTTGCCGCCGCGGATGTTCTTCAGTTCCTCGTAGGCGTCCTTGTAATCGACATCATACATCGACAACACCTGAGCGGCGACCCCCTCCTCGTCCTTGAGCAGGGCCAGCAGGATGTGCTCGGTGTCGATTTCCTTCGATTTGAGCGCGCGCGCCTCCTGGCCGGCGACCTCGAGGGTCTTCTTGGCGCGGGCGGTCAGCGGCAGTTGACCCATGGTCATGGTGCCGCCGGAGGGCTGGACGACCTCTTCGACCGAGGTCTTCAATTCCGCCAGATCGATGCCAATATTGCTGATAATGTCGATGGCCATGCCCTCACCGAGCCGGATCAAGCCCAGAAGCAGGTGCTCGGTGCCGATGTAGTCGTGCCGCAGGCGGGCGGCTTCATCGCGCGCGTACTCGATCGCCTTGCGAGCGGCCTCGGAAAACATGTCGTTCATGGTGTCCTCTGCGGGCTTGGTCGGCGCCCCCCACGGGCGTCGGCGTCAGTCCCTCACCCCTATTATCGGCGGCGGTCGCCGTTTCGTTTGCAGGGAATACGACAAAGACGGTCAAGTCTAGTCCTTTGTGCCCCCGCTGGGCCGCCGCCGGGCCCGTTTTTTCGCCAGCCGCGCGCGCACCAGCTCGGCGCGCGCCACATCCCGTTCCTCCGGCGTCATGTCGCGTCCATAGGCGCGCTCCAGGTGTGCCGGCTGGGTGGCCAGCATCAATTCGTTGATCTGCGCGGTGTCCAATCCGAGCGGCTCGCCCATCGAGACACCCAGCCGCACTGCCGAGAGCAGGTTCATCACTTCCTGGGACGTGAGCACCCGCGCGTTCGACAAAATGCCGAAGGCACGCCAGATCTTGTCGCGGATCTGGTCGCCGGCGTCGGTGAACAGTGTCCGGCGGGCGTTGCCCTCATACATCATCAGTTGCTCGGTCACCTTCTCCAGCGAGTCGACCAGGTCCTCCTCGGTGCGGCCCAGCGTGGTCTGGTTCGAAACCTGGAAGATGTTTCCCAGGACATCCGATCCTTCGCCGTAGAAGCCGCGCACGTTTAGGCCGACCTTGTTGATCTGCTGCAACACGACGTCCATTTCCTTGGTGAGCACCAGTCCCGGCAAATGAATCAACACGGAGACGCGCAGGCCGGTTCCCACGTTGGTCGGGCAGGCGGTCAGGTAGCCCAGGCGGGTGTCGTAGTCGAAGCGCAGCACCTCGGCGAGGGCGACGTCGATTTCGCGGGCGCGGGCCATCGCCGCGCCGAGATCGAGGCCGGAACGGACCGCCTGAATGCGCAGGTGGTCCTCCTCGTTGATCATCAGGCTCGATTCGAGGGTGCCATCGACATACAACCCGCGCGGGAGGTCATCGCGCATGAATTCGGGGGAAATGAGGTGGCGCTCGATGAGCAGATCGCGGTCGTCGCGGTCGAGCGCGGCCGATTCGAAGAAGCCACCGTCGGCCAACGGCACGCATTTCTCGATGGCGGTGCGGACCAACTCCACCACCTCCGCGGCCTCGTTTGGCTCGGCGCGCATCGGGTAACGGTGCTTGGTCAGATTGCGGGCCAGCCGCACGCGGCTGGAAACCACTACGTCGGCGCGATCGCCGTCGCCCGACATCCAGCGGACCGGGCGCTTGACCACTTCATCGAAGGACGAGAACATACCCTGCCCCTTACGAGGACCGCCGCGACCGCCCGCTGCGCGGCAACGAGGCGGTGACGGCCTTGAGACGGTCGCGCAGTTCGGCGGCCAGTTCGAAATCCTCGCGTTCAATTGCCTGTCTCAAATCTTCCTTAAGACGAACCTCCTCCTCGACCGGCGAGGGGAGCGAGCGCAGCTGCGTCTCCGGGCCGCGTCCGCGGTGCTGCACCGCGCCGTGGACCTTGCGGAAGAGATCCTCCAGCGGGGCGCGGAAGGCGGTGTAGCATTGGCCGCAGCCGAAGCGTCCGATGCGCGAAAAATCGATGAAGCGCATGCCGCATTCGGGGCACACCAGCCGGGCGATCGGGTCGGAGGGCGCGCCGCCGCGCTGGACCATCGAGGTCAGAAACTCGGCCAACGGAAACGGGACATCGTCGAGCGGGTTGTGGAACCCCTTGCTTTTGGCGCACTCCTTGCAGAGGTGCATTTCGCTTTTGCGATTGTTGCGAATCTGCGTGAAGTGCACGCTGGCGTCGCGTTCGCCGCAGTTTTCACATTTCACGGGACACTCCCCTCCCCCGCGCCGGGGCACGGCGCAGTCCCCCTCCCACAGGGAATTAACGCCGCCTTGGCAATTCCGGCAACAGCATTCGGCGCACCCGGATACGGCCGTCTCAGCGGCCGTGGCGCTCCGGCTCCAGACGGCCATCGCGCATCCTATAGACTTCATCGGCGCGCCCGGCCAAATCTGGATTGTGGGTCGCCACCAACACCGACCGTGTGCCGTCCGCCACAATTGTACCCAACAGGGAGTGCAACTGTTCCGCGGTCAGCCGGTCAAGGTTGCCGGAGGGCTCATCGGCGATGATCAAAGGCGCGCCGGTGGCCAGCGCGCGCGCCAGCGCCGCGCGCTGCTGCTCGCCGCCGGACAGCTCACCGGGCATGTGACGGCCCCGTTCGGCCAAGCCCAGTTGCGCCAGTGTTTCACGCGCCCTTAAGACGGCTGTGCGGTAGTCGGCGCCGCCAATGATCAGGGGCAGCGCGACGTTTTCCTCGGCGTTGAACTCGGGGAGCAGATGATGGAACTGGAAGACAAAACCGACCGCGCGGTTGCGGTAGTGCGCCCGTTCCTCGTCGCCCATGTCATACGGCGACCGGTCGCCCCAGAGGACCTTGCCGGAAGAAGGCATATCGAGCCCGCCGACGATGTGCAGGAAGGTGCTTTTCCCGACACCGGAGGCGCCGACAATTGCAACGATGCGTCCCGGCTGAATCTCCAGGTCGATGCCGTTGAGGACATCGAGACGGCCATCGGGCGTGACGAAGTGGCGCGTGATGGCGACAGCACGGGCGATGGCGGCGGACGCGTTCATTCGTAGCGGAGAATCTCAACCGGATAGAGCCGGGCGGCGCGCCGCGCGGGGTAAATGGTGGCCAAAAACGAAATGAGAATCGCCAGCACGCCGACGACGATCACGTCCTCGGCGTCGACGATGACCGGCAGCGAATCGATGAAGTAGATCTCCGGCGGCAGCGAAACCAGATTGAAGGTGCTCTGCGCCCAGCACATCGCCAGCCCGAGCGCCAGCCCCAGCACGGTGCCGACGATGCCGATGATGCTGCCCTGCCACATGAAGATGGCGCGCACGCCGCTGGAGGGGACGCCCAGGGTCTTGAGCACGGCGATCTCGCGGCGCTTGTCGATCACCACCATGATCAGCGTTGAGACGATGTTAAAGGCGGCGACGGTGACAATCAGCGAGAGCGCGACGATCGCCCAGACCCGCTCGATTTCCATCCAACTGAACAGGTTGCGGTGCATCTGCATCCAGTCGGTGGCGTAGAGGTCACCGTCGAGGCGCGCTTCGATGCCGACGGCGACCTCATCGGCGCGGTTCCAGTCGGCCACTTTGGCCTGGAAACCGGTCACCTTGCCGGGCAGGAGGAAGAGACGCTGGGCGTCGGCAAGCTGAATGTAGCAGAGCGAGGCGTCGTATTCGTACATCCCGGTCTCGAAAATGCCGGTGACGACAAACTTCATGATCTTGGGGGGCATACCCTCGCTTAACGCTTCGCCGCGCAGACTGTAGAGCACCGTCTCGTCGCCGAGTGTGCAACCCAGACGGTCGGCGAGGACACGTCCCAGCAGAATCCCGCGTCCGGAGTCGGGCTTGAGCGTCCAGTCCCCCTTGACCATCGATTCGCACAGACGGGTAACCTCGGCTTCCTTCTCCGGAACAATGCCGCGCACGATGACACCGTCATTGGCGTCGGCCGACGAGATCGCCGCCTTGTAGTAGATAAACGGCGCGACGGCGACCACCTCATCGACGCCGGCAATCTGCGTTTCCAGCGGCTCCCAGTCGGCAATGCCGTCGGCAAAGCGGTGGAAGACCGAGATGTGGGCGGTGGTGCCGACGATCCGCTGTTTCACCTCGAGTTCGAATCCCTTCATAATCGCCAGCGCGAAGACCATGACCGAAGTGCCGACGATGACGCCGAGGATCGAAATGAGCGTAATCAGGGAGAGAAAACCATGGCGCTGCCGCGAACGGAGGTAACGTCGCGCGATGAAGGGGGCGTACGCCATGTCGCTTATACGCCGGTCAGGAGTCTTTCTCCGCGGCCCGTTCGGGACGCAGAGTCGGGAAGAGAATGACTTCCCGGATGGAGGGCGCGCCGGTGATGGCCATCACCATGCGGTCGATGCCGAAGCCCAGCCCGCCGGTGGGCGGCATGCCGTGCTCGAGCGCCAACAGGAAGTCCTCATCGAGCTGGTGCGCCTCTTCCTCGCCGCGACGCGCCGCCTCGGCCATCGCCATGAAACGGGCGCGTTGGTCGATGGGATCGTTCAGTTCGGTGAAGGCGTTGCCCAGTTCCTTGCGGCACATGAACAACTCGAAGCGCTCGACCAGCCCCGGCTTGCTGCGGTGCTTTTTGGCCAGCGGCGAAATCTCTTCGGGATAGTCGGTAATGAAGGTCGGCGCAACCAGGTCGGGCTGGACACGCTGCGAGAAGATCTCATCGACGACCTTGCCGTAGGAGGCGTTGTCGGGAATCTCGACATGGATGCGCTTGGCCTCGGCACGGGCCCGGACCGGGTCGGTATTGGTCAGGTCCACGCCGGTGCGCTCGCGGATGATGTCCAGCAACGGATACTCCGGCCAGGGCTGCGAAAGATCGATCGATTGGCCGTCAAATGGGATCTCCGGTATCCCGTTGACCTCTGTGGTGACGTGGATGTAGAGGTCGCGCAACATCTTCATGACATCGCGATAATCCCAATACGCCGCATAACATTCCACCATGGTGAACTCAGGATTGTGGTCGCGGTCGATGCCCTCGTTGCGGAAGTCCTTGCAGACTTCGTAGACGCGCTCAAAGCCGCCGACGATCAGCCGCTTGAGATACAGTTCGTCGGCGATGCGCAGGTATAAGTCGGTGTCCAGCGCGTTGTGGTGGGTGATGAAGGGCCGCGCCGCCGCGCCGCCATAGAGCGG
Source organism: bacterium (assembly GCA_035559435.1). Taxonomy (NCBI): domain Bacteria; species bacterium. The sequence goes on along the minus strand of DATMBC010000065.1, from coordinate 16,778 downwards.
TTGCAGGACCGGCGTCTCCACCTCCATGAAGCCGAGGTTGTCGAGGAAGGCGCGCACCGCCGAGACAATCCGGGTGCGCTTGCGGAATAATTCACGCACGTCCTCATTGGAAATCAGATCGAGATAGCGGCGGCGGTAGCGCAATTCGGTGTCGGTCAACCCATGCCACTTTTCCGGCAGGGGACGCAGCGATTTCGACAGGAGCGTGAAGCTCTTCAGATTGATTGTGATTTCGCCGGTGCGGGTCTTGAAGACCTCCCCCTCCACACCGATGAAATCGCCGAGATCGAGCCAGTCGAGACGGGCATAGAGATCGCCCAGAACATCGGCTTTGGCGTAGCATTGGATCTGCGCGGTGCCGTCGAGGATATGGAAGAAGGTGCTCTTGCCATGGGCGCGCCACGAGACGATCCGTCCGGCGGCCCGCACCATCCGGCCTTCCAGCGCTGCGAATCCCTCAAGAATGGCGCCCGCCTGGTGGGTGCGCGCGAACTCATGCGGGTAGGGATTGACCCCGGCGGCGCGCCACTGGTCCAGCTTGTGGCGGCGGTGTTCGAGTAACTCGGCGCTGGTGTCGTGGATGTGGTCGGTCATTGGGCCTCGTCGCCAGACCGCCAAAATACGGGGCGGCAGGGCACGGCGCAACGACGGTATCGGGGTGAACGCGCTGTCAATCAAGCAACCGTGCCACTTCCTGCTCCGTCAGCCGCCGCCAGTCGCCGGGTTGCATGCCGTGGACGGTCAATCCGGCGAAGGAGACACGGCGCAGGCGCATCACGCGGTGGCCGATTGCCTGCATCATCCGCTTGACCTCGCGTTTGCGTCCCTCGCGCAGCACCAGCCGGACGACGGCGCCATGGGGATGTTTTCCGGTCACGGCGGCGTCGGCGTGCGCCAAGGTCCGGTCGCCCAGGTCGATCCCCTGCCGCAACTGAGCCAGCGCCGACGGGGCCGGGATGCCCTGCACTTCGGCTTCGTAGATGCGCTCGATCTCGTAACGCGGGTGCATCAGCCGGTTGGCGCCGTCGCCATCGGACGTCAAGAGCAGAACGCCTTCCGTGTCTTGGTCGAGACGTCCCACCGGGATCAGTTGCGCGAAGATCGGCGGCAGGCGGTCGAAAATGGTCGGGCGCCCCCGGACATCGCGGCGGGTGGTCAGTGTCCCGGCGGGTTTGTGGAAGAGGATCCAGACATTGTCGGGGGAAGTCCGCGCGACCGGCCGGCCATCGACGGTGACGGTATCGACCGCCGGATCGACGGTGGTCGCCAGTTTGTCGACCGTAACGCCGTTTAAGGCGACGCGTCCGGCGGCGATGATCTCATCGGCGCGGCGGCGCGAGCCGACCCCGCACCGCGCCAGATAGCGGTTGAGGCGCTCGCGACCGGTCTCGGGACCGGAGTTGCCCATGGCTAATTGTCGAGATTCGGCGGCGGGGTGGCGCGGACATCCTCAACCGGCGCGGACTCGCCGGCGTCGGTTTCGGCGCCGTCGGCCTCCGGCAACCGCAGACGGAGCGCATGCTCGCCTTCGGCGGCCTTCTCGCGCATCTGCTCTTCGGTGCGCGCCGCCAGGAGGGCGGAGAGTTCCTCCTCGCGCGGCAGATCCTCGATGGAGTTGAGCCCGAAGTAGCGGAGGAACTCATCGGTGGTGCCATACAGCAGGGGCCGTCCCGGACCGTCCGACCGTCCCTTGATGGTGATGAGGTTGCGTTCCAGCAGGGTGCGCACCGGGGCATCGGCGGCAACGCCGCGGATGCGTTCGATCTCCGGCGTCGAACAGGGCTGGCGGTAGGCGATGATGGCCAGCGTCTCCAGCCCGGCGCGGGAGAGGCGTTGGGTCTTGGTCTTGACCAGGGCGGCCTCGACAATCGCGCCGAACTCGGGCAGGATGTACATCTGGTAGCCGCCGGCAACCTTGCGCACGCGCATCGGATGGCCGCCCTGCTCCAGACGGCGGTTGATTTCATCGACCACCGCATCGAGCGTCCAGCCGGTGTGGCCGTTGAGCGAATGGAGCATGGTCGGCGCCAGCGGCTCATGGGCGGCAAAGAGCACCGCCTCCACGGCCTGCACAAAGCGCTCGGCGTCGGAGTCGACGACGGCCACCTGGCCGGCGATCCGATTGGTCGGTTCGATCAGGGTGTCCATGTTTCGGCTTCCACGGGCGCGGCGGCCCGGATCAGGATCAGTTCACCAAAGGCGCGGTTCTGTCGCACGGTGATCCGGCGCAGACGCACCATCTCCAGTATGGCCAGGAAGGTCACCACCACCATCCAGCGCGCCGCCAGCCCGGCAAAGAGGGCGGCGAATTCAAGACTCTCCTGGCGTTCCAACAAGTCTTCCAGCTCGGCGATGCGTTCCTCGACGGTCTTCTCGGCGATCAGCACCTTGTGCTCGGTCTCATGCTCGATACGTGACACCACATCGTGGAAGGCCGAAAGCAGATCGTAGAGGGTCGAGTCCATGACAAAGCGCGACTTGGCCGGCAACGGCCCGGCGGAAAAGTCGGAGCGGGCGTAGATGAGGCGCTCCTCGTCCTCGCGCCGATTGAGGATGGCCGCGCCCTCCTTGAACTTCTTGTACTCCAGAAGCGCCGCCACCAGTTCCTCCCGCGGGTCTTCCTCGTCCTCTTCCTCCGGGTCGCGGGGCAGGAGCATCGCCGACTTGATGCGCAATAACGTGGCGGCCATCACGATGAATTCGCCGGCGATCTCGAGGTCGCACCACTGCATCAGACGCAGGAGCTTGAGGTATTCGTCGGTGATGCGGGCGATCGGGATGTCGGTGATGTCGATCTCGTCTTTGCGAATGAGGAACAACAGCAGATCGAGCGGCCCTTCGAAGATGTCGAGCTTAAACGACAGCGCGGAGGACGGCCCGGCGCCGATCACGTCGGTGGCGGCGTCAGTGGATACAACTTGGACGTCTTTGACCTTTCTGGCCATCGCGGTAAATCGCCCCCGCTTTTACGACCCCCTGAGTGGGGAATGTGGCCACCGATCCCCACCCCGGCAACAAGAAAATCGCCCCGGAAGCGATCAAAATTCGCCCTGCCCGCCGGGGGCGCCAGTGGGCGAGGAGCAGGGGCTCGATGGGTTCAGCGGCCCAGCTGGCGCTCCAGAGCGGCGGCGTAGAACGCCCCGAAGTCCGGCCCCTGGTCGGGATAGAGGTAGGGCTCGATCAATTCAAGTTCCATCAGCGCCAGTCGGCCATCCGGGCCGCGCATCATGTCGACGCGGGCATAAAGCAGCGGGCCATCGACCGCTTCGAGCACTTGCCGGGCCAGCGCGCGTTCGGCTTCACTGGGACGGTAGGCCTCCTCGCGGCCGCCATACATCGACTGAACCCGGTAATCCCCCGCCCGCGGGATCTTCTGGGCGCAGTGTGAGAAGACCCGGTCGAAGAAGAGAAACGAGAACTCCCCCTCATTGACCGCGGCGTGCAGAAAGGGCTGGATCATCGTCTCGCCCGGAGGCAATGCGTCGACGGGCGGGAGTGGATCGCCGCGACGGAGCCGTGCCTGCCGCCAGGCGGAGGCACCGACCACCGGTTTGACGACGATCTCATCAACACCCAGCTCATCGAAGGCGCGCGCAATGGTGGATGCGTCGGCGTTGGACCGCCACAGGGTCGGGACAACCGGGAGGCCGCGCTCGGCCAGCGCGCGCAGGTAGGTCTTGCGCATGTTCCAGCGCACCACCGGCAACGGGTTGAAAAGCGGCCGCTGGCGGGAGAAGGCCTCCAGCGCCGCGAGGAAGGCCTGCGGCTGCTCGGCGTAGTCCCAGGTGGTGCCCAGGACGAGGGCGTCATAATCGGATGGGGTCAGCGACGGATCATCCCAGACCACGGCGCGCAGATCGATGCCGCGGGCGCGGCAGGCGGCCTGCAGAGGGAGGAATTCGCGATCATGCTCCCAGTGGTCCTCGCGGAGATCGGGATGGCCGGGGAGCATGCAGCCGGCGGTGAGGAAGGCGACGGTGGGCATGCGACGCGCGGCGGGGTCAGGACACCTTGGTCACGCGCACTTCCATCTCGCGGATGAAGATGCGGGACGGTTGGCGCATAAGATAGACCACCGCCTCGGCGATGTCCTCGGCCTGGATCATGTCTTCCGGCTTGATCCGGGTGGCGCGTCCCTGACGAAAATCGGGGGCGTTGACCGAGCCGGGGCAGATGGCGGAGACGCGGATGCCCAGGCCGCGCAGGTCCAGCCCCATGCACTCACTCATGCCCATCAGTCCGAACTTGGAGGCGCAGTAGCCGGCGCCGCGTTCGGAGGCGTATTTGCCGGCGATTGAAGCGAGGTTGATGATGAGACCGTCGCCAGCCTGCTTCATCGCCGGCACGACCGCCTGCGCGCAGAGAAACGGCCCGCGCAGATTGGTGGACAGCATCTCATCGAAGTGGGACAGCGCCAGTTCATCGAAGCGCGCGAAGTAGCCGAGCCCGGCGTTGTTGACCAGGCAATCGACTCCGCCCAGCCAGTCGATCGCCGCCTGGAACTGGCCGGCGACCTGCCCGGCATCGCCGACATCGCAGACAAAGGCGCGCGCTTTCGCGCCCTTCCTTTCGCAGGCGGCGGCGCGTTGGACCAACAAGTCGCCGCTGCGGGCCATCAGCGCCAGCGCGCACTGCTCGACGGCCAACCGTTCGGCGATGGCGCGTCCGATGCCCTTGGAGGCGCCGGTGATGATGACGCGTTTTCCAGCCAGATCACCCATGGCATTGGCCTTTCCGAAGGAACAGGTCCGCCCGGACCCTTGAGACCTATTTCTTGAAGCTGGCCACGGCCTCGTCGAGGGAGTCGTAGGTCTCGAAGACCGAGGTCAGCTTGGCAATCACGAGGATCTTTTCGATGTTCTTGGTCAGATTGGCAAGTTTCAGCTGGCCGCCCTGATCGCGGAACTTCTTGTAGTGGTGGATGAGAATCGCGATACCCGAGGAGTTCATCCAGTCGGTGGAACCCAGGTCGATCACCACCGCCTTGACCCCTTTGCCGAGCAGCGCGTAGAGCTTTTCGTCCAGTTCGCCGGTATCGGTGCCGCCGAGGAACTTGCCCTTGGGCTCCAGCACTTCGACACCGTCCTTGCTGTAAGTTCTGACCTTCATCGTCCCTCCCCTGCCTGGTCTGCCTATCTCCAACGGCGCCAATAGGTCGCGTTGCGCAGCGGAGTATACAACCGGAAGTTGCGCCGGTCAAAGACATCCAGGGCGCCGGGCTGTTCGGAACCGGAAAGTATGGGAATTTCGCCATTCCGGGGTAAGGGAGTATCGGATTTGTCCGATATAAATCGTGTCAACCGAAGCGACCTCAGGGGGAATTGCATGTCATCGATTCTGGTGGTGGAGGACAAAGATTCACTGCGCCGCATGCTGGCCGATGCGTTGGCGGCCAAGGGGCATGAAGTGGAAGTGGCCCGTAACGGCAATTCGGCGATTGAGAAGGCCAAGGAGAGCCGTTTTGACCTGGTGCTCACCGATCTGCGGCTGCCCGAGCTGGACGGCCTGCAGGTGCTGGAAGCGGTCAAGGAGAACGATCCGGAGACCCAGGTGATCGTGATGACCGCCTACGGCACGGTCGAGACCGCGGTCGAGGCGATGCGCAAGGGCGCCTATGATTTTCTGACAAAACCGTTCGATCCCGATCACCTCAATGTGCTGATCGACCGCGCGCTGGAGAACCGGCGGCTGTTGGCGGAAAACTCGCTTCTGCGCCAGGAGCTGGCCGACAAGATCGGCTACAACCGGATCATCGGCGCCTCGCCGGCGATGCTGGAAGTGGAAAAGTTGGTGAAGAAGGTGGCCGGCTCGGACACCACCGTCCTCTTCCTCGGCGAGAGCGGCACCGGCAAGGAGCTGTTCGCCGCCGGCGTGCATTCGCTCTCCAGCCGTCGCGAGAAACCCTACATCACGATCAACTGCGCGGCGATCCCGCGCGAGCTTCTGGAAAACGAGCTCTTCGGTTCGGAGCAGGGGGCGTTTACCTCCTCGCACCGGTTGAAGTTGGGCAAGTTCGAAATCGCCGACGGGGGGACGGTCTTCCTGGACGAGATCGGCGACCTCGACATGGCCCTGCAGGCGAAGTTGCTGCGCTTCCTGCAGGAGAAGACCTTCGAGCGCCTGGGCGGGACCAAGCAGATTTCGGTCAATGTGCGCGTAATCGCCGCCACCAACGTCGACTTGAAGGAGGCCATCGCCGAAAAGCGTTTCCGTGAAGACCTGTATTACCGTCTGTCGGTCTTCCCCATCCATGTGCCGCCGCTGCGCGAGCGGCGCGAGGATGTGGCGCGTCTGGCCGAGTACTTCGTGCAGAAGTACTGCAATGAGATGAGCAAGCCGGTCAAGAAGTTCTCACAGGAAGCGCTGAAGTTGATGGACCGTTACCACTGGCCGGGCAATGTGCGCGAACTGGAGAACACCGTTGAGCGCGCGGTGATTCTCTGCGAAGGACGTTATATCAATCCCCAGCACCTGGCAATCCGTGTGCGCACCGACGACGAGATCCGACTGCGCGAAGGCGCGGGCTTAAAGGAGATCGGACAGCATGCGCAGATGGTGGCCGAACGTGCCGCCATCATCCGGGTACTCAACGAGACCCGCGGCAACAAGCGCAAGACCGCCGAGATCCTGAAGATTGATTACACCACGCTCTTTGAGAAACTGAAGCGCTACGAGATCGAAAACGGCCGTCATTAGGCGGGCGATAACGTCTTAGGCACAAACACCTTACCGTTTCGCCGCCGAATGTTATCCACATTCGGCGGCGTCACGGACAAACCGGTCGTGAAACCGGGCATCCCTTGCACATTTCAAGCGCGGACCAAGTTTGCCCTTGACAGACTGTGGGCTGTCCATCACCTAAGGGGCTGAAACCTCGCATCGCAGAGGCGACGAGGGGGGCAGACTTCGAGAGTTGGGGCGGCCCGTCCGCCTTAAGGTCTTTCGGATCGTAGTCGTAAGTCGTCGAATCTCAGGGCGTACCGCCGGCAGGGCGGCGGAGCGTCGGCCACGGATGGTCGGGCATGGCCATTTCCCGCACACGGCGGGGGCTGTGCATGTGTTGTCCTACTGTAAGGGGGAGGTTGCAGTATGAAGGGGGAAAGCAGCATGATGCAGCCGCTGGAGCCGCTGTATCTGGTCTGTGTGGACTGCGGCGAGGAGTTCGTCTTTCCCGTCTCGGCCCAGGAGTACTTCATCGAGCAGGGGTATGCACACCGTCCCAAGCGGTGCAAGTCCTGCCACAATCGTCACAAGCGCGGCGACCACAACGGGAACGGAAACGGCTACGGTCGCTGAGCCGGACTGCGGTACCAACTGACCCTCGGGGGGGGACCACCCCGCGACGTCACATCAGACTGGGGGAAGCGCGTCATCGGATCGCGATGGCGGCAAGGGATAGTTTTGCGCGCACAGCGGGAGCTCTGCCTTGTCAGAGGCGGCCGGGTCGGCCTATGGCAGGAAATGCCGGACGTAGAACCCAACGATTTGATCCCCGAAGAAGGCGGCCACCAGCGTTGCCAGGGCGATGAACGGGCCGAACGGGATCACCCGTTCGCGGCGGAGTCTCTCGGAGACGGCCATCGCGATCAGTGAGATGACCAGGCCGATCGCGGCGGAGAGCACAAAGACCAGCAGGATCCGCCCCACACCGAGAAACGCCCCCAGCATCGCCGCCAGTTTCACATCTCCCCCGCCCATGCTCTCCTTGCGGAAGAGGAAACGTCCGATCACGGCGACGCCGATGAAGGCACCGGCGCCGACCGCCGCCCCGAGCAGGGACTCTGGCCAGGGCAGATGCGTGGAGAGCGCCGCGGTGGCCAGGCCGATCGCGATGCCCGGGTAGGTCAGCGCGTTGGGAATGATCTGGTGTTCCAGATCGATGAAAAAGACCGCCACCAGCGTCAGCGCCAGGTACCAGAAGCCGAGCGTCGTCCACGACACCCCGTAGCGGGCATAGAACGCGGCGAACAGGGCGGCGGTGAGCAACTCCACCGTCGGATAGATCCAGCCGATCCGGGCGCGGCAGAAGGCGCAATTGCCGCGCAGGACCAGCCACGAGAGCACCGGAATGTTGTGGTACCACTGGAGACTGTTGCCGCATTGCGGACAGCGGGAGCGTGGGCGGATGATCGACTGCCGGCGCGGGAGACGCCAGATGAGCACGTTGGCGAAACTGCCAACACAGAGGCCGACGACGACCACCATAATCCACAGGATGACCCGGCTTTCGGGCGTCAGCGGCATCAGACCCTCTCCCAGCAGCGGCGGCAGACGAACTGCCCTGCCTGCAATCCGCAGCGTTCATTCGGTTTGACCAACACCCAGACATGGACCGGGATCACCGGCCGCAGCGCCCGCAAAAGCCCCATCGGCCAGCGGGCGACGAAGCGGCGAAGCCGGCCGCGGCTGCGATCGGCGTAACGGTCGGCGTCCTTGATCACGTCGATGGTGTAATCGATCACGCCGAAGTTGCGGACCATTTTCTTCAGATTGCGATAGGACAGCAGGCGGACATCGTATTTGGCGTTTTTCCCCGCCAATTTCATATAGACATGCGCGACCGGATGCGGCACCCAGGAGAGAAACGGCAGTTTGTAGTGTCCTTCGATGAGGACATGGCGGGTGCCGATGCCGAAGTAACAGGCGCCTCCGGGCTTGAGGATGCGGTGGATTTCGCGCATCAACCCATCCTGGTCGTCAACATGCTCATACACCTGATTGCAGATCACCGCATCGACCGAATTGGCGGCCAGCGGCATGTGGCAGCCATCGCCGGCGAGAAACTGCAGCCGGGCCGACGGAATCCCCGCCTGCGCGGCCAATTGACGGCCGTGGATCACGCCGACCTGATCGTTGTCCAACCCGATCACGCGGCCAAACGCGCCGGCGAAATGCCGGGTCATGATGCCGGTGGAGCAGCCGATGTCGACCACGGTCACCTGCGCCGTGCGCTCACCAAAGTAATCCCCGAGCACCGCGATCACCTTGTCGGCCTTTTCAAGACGTCCCTCGGGCTCGAATAGGACGGGGAAGCGCTCGGAGAAGGTGCCGTCGGCGTCGTTGAGATGGGTGATGTCGATGGGTTGCGGCATGCGTCCTCGCGCGGATCAGACGGCCGGCTGGCGGCGGCACTTGTAGATGACCGACAAGGCAAACAATCCGGGCCAGAGACGCGCCAGATGGTTTCCCCAGGCGTGGGGGTGGCCGCCCCACCAGCGGGGCGGGAACACCGACTGCACCCGGACGCCGGTGATGCGCAGTCCGCAGACCGCCAGGAGGCGCCGGTGTTCGGCGACGGTGTAGAGTTTGATATGCGAATCGTCGATGCCGCCGAAGTCGACCCTGCCGCGCAGGATGTTGAGACGGCGGGCCAGATGGAATTCATTCGGCAGACTCACGTACAGTTCCCCATCGGGCGCCAGCGCCGCGACCAGTTTTTCCAGCGCTCTGGCCGGTTCGCGCACCTGCTGCAGCACTTCCAGACAGAGTACGACATCGAACAGGCCATGGATCGGATCGGTCTCCAGATCGACGACGGCGGCACGGATGCGGTGATGCTGGCGGCGGGTCCATTCGACCGCCATCGGCGAAAGATCAATGGCGGCGACATCGAAGCCCGACTCGGCGAAATAGGCCGCGGCCGAGCCGCGGCCGCAACCGACATCGAGCAATCGGCCGCCGCGATGCTCCAGCATCCGGTCGATCAGGCCGATGCGCAGGCGGGTGCGGCTGTCGACGCTGGTTAATTGCCGGGTTTCCCAATAGTGATCGAAGTAGCGTTGCCGGTCATTGGCAGGCGCGAGACGCGTCACCAGACGGGGCCGCTCGCTGGTCGGCACAACCGGCGCCGGTGGCTCGATCGCGATGGGCTCGGTGATGATGTCGGACTCGTGCATACTCCCCTTCCCCTCCTCTGAGTTATCGGCACAAGCGGCTTCGGGCTGGACCGGGCCGGCACGGAAAGATTGATTGCGGCATGCGATTGACCCGGCGGTCGGGAGCGTCTGCAACATCGGCGAGCGCGAACGGGCCCTGCGCCGTCTGGGCGGACTGATGGCGCTCGGGGCATCGGCGGCGTTGGGGGTCGCCCTGCTGCTCCTGGCGGCGGGACGGCTCTGGCGGTTGGCGCTGCTTCCCTTGTTGTACCTGGGTCTGGTCGGGCTCCTGCAGGCGCGCGAGGCCACCTGAGTACGTCATGCGGCGCGCGGGACGCGCAATCTCGACGGTCAGGATGAGCCGTTCGCCGATCCGGAGATGGCGGCCATGTTGCGCCGTCGCGGGCGCTCGATCGTGTGGCGTTCGCTGGCCGGGGCGAGCCTGATCATTGCGATCATTTGGGTGGTCTGAAGTTCGCGCTGTGCGCGAACCGATGCAGTCGCGCCGGGACGGCTCGACGGGAGCCTCGCCCTCCCTTTCGTACGGACTTTATGGGAGGGCGAGCCGTCGGCTGCATGGCGCGTTCAGTGAGTCGTCAGGTTCCTGCCTTAATCTCTCCCCGTTTCTGTCGATAATCTCCTAAGAGTTCCGGACCCCAGGGATGGGGCCGGCGCGACATGGGATGCGTACACCCACGGCCTCACATCGTCCCGATGTTTCGGTCGTTGTGCCGATGCACAACGAACTGGACAACCTGCCCGCCACGGTCGACCGGATCGTTGCGGTACTGTCGCGCGCGGGCCGGACCTTCGAGATCATCGCAATCGACGATGGTTCCACCGACGCCACCGGCGAGCGTCTGCGCTCGATGGCGCAGTCGCAGCGTGTCTTGCGCGTGGTTTCGTACAGGCCCAACCGCGGACGCGGTTATGCGATTCGTCAGGGCTTTGCCGCCGCGCGCGGACGGATCATCGTCAGCATCGACGCCGATCTCAGTTACGATCCCGAACACATTCTCGGGTTGTTGTCGGTGCTCGACGAGCGGCCCGAGGTAGACTTCGTCGTGGGCTCGCCCTACTGCCGGGGAGGCCGTACGGAGAATGTCCCGGCCGGGCGGCTTTTGATCTCGCGCTGGGGGAACCGGATTCTGGGGCTGGCGATGCCGGGGGGCCTCACGACCGTCACCGGCATCTTGCGCGCCTACCGCCGCGAGGTGCTCGAGGTCCTCGAGCTGGAATCCAACGACAAGGACTTGCACCTTGAAATCATCTCCAAGGCGATCGCGGCGGGGTTTGTCCCCGCGGAGATGCCGGCGACGCTCACCGGACGGAAACGCGGCCGCTCGAAGTTCTTTTTCAAGGCCACCGCGGCCTCGCATCTGATCTTTTCTTTTTACGAGAAACCGATCCTGCTTTTCGGGCTCATTGGCGCGTTGATCATGGGCCTGGGGCTGGGCGCGGGACTGCACCTGATCTATCTGTGGCAGACCGAGTCGCTCAATCCCGATCGTCCGCTGGTCTCCCTCACCGTGATTCTGCTGGTGGCGGGACTGCAGGTGCTATTGTTCGGTTTCCTGGGATCGCAGATTGTCCAAATCCGGCGTGAGCTATTCCGCACCCAAAAGACGATCCGGGCGGCGACGCTGCAGATGAGGCCGACGGATCAACCGGTCCCGGAGGAAACCCCGGCGCCGACCACACGCGACACGGAGCATGAACTGGCGGCGCGATGAGACGGATCCTCGTCATCACCAACCGCTATCCCTGCGACGCCGACGATCCGGCGTCGCCGTTTGTGCCCCACTTTGTCGAGGCGCTGCGCGGCTGCGGCGTGGCGGTGGATGTGCTCACCCCGCGCTACACACACCGTCCGGTCTGCCCCGAAGCGCCATCGGTGCATCGCTTTGAGACCGGGGCATCATCGCCGGTCGGCTGCTGGAATCTGGCGTCGCCGGCCAGCTGGGTCCGTCTGAAGCGCTTCGTCGCCGCCGGTCACGAGTTGGGGCGCGCGCTCTGCCAGAGTCATCGTTACGATCACATTTTCGCGCTCTGGGCGCTGCCGTCGGGAGAATTTGCGCGGCGTCTGTCGCGCGAGTATGGCATCCCCTACTCGGTCTGGTGCCTGGGGTCGGACATTTACTCGTGGTCGCAGCGTCCGTTCATCGGCGCGCAGATTGCGAGAGTGCTGCGCGACGCGGCACAGGTCTTCGGCGACGGTGAGGATATCTGCGAGCGGGTGAAAAGCTGGCTGGGGTTGGGTTGCCGCTTCCTGCCGTCGTTTCGTCCGCTTTCGGGCGAGCTGCCGATGCAAGCGCCCTCGGCCACCGCGGCGCCGCGCTACCTGTATCTCGGGCGTATCCACCGGGCCAAGGGCACGCGTGAATTGCTCCTGGCCTTTGCCGAGGTCATCCGGTCGCTGCCGGCGGCCCGGTTGCGGTTTGTGGGCGACGGCCCCGATCTGGCATCGCTGCGTGAAGAGGCCGAGACATTGGGAATCGCGCCGTCGGTTGCCTTTACCGGACCGGTGGGCCGCACGGAAATTCTCGACGCGTATCGTCAGTGTGATTTTGTCGTCATCCCGACTAAGTCCGACAGTCTGCCGCTGGTTTTCTCCGAGGCGGCGCAGGCACACCGTCCGGTGATCGGCACCGACGTCGGCGATCTGGGCGTGATGATCCGCCGCTTCCATCTGGGGATTGTCTGCGATTCGGCCGACCCGGCGCTGTTGGCGGCGGCGATGCGTCAGATGGCCGACAGCCCGGTCTTCAGCGCTCCGGGACGGGAGCGTCTGCTCAAATTGCTTGATCCAAGGGGCGCCGCGGTGGCATTTTGCCGCAGTGCCTTCGGGGCGGAGTTCACCGCCGCGCCCGAACCCGCATTATCCCGCGATCACAAAGCGGCTCGCCCTGATGTCGCGGTTCATCGCTGACGTCCTCCTGACTGGGGAGTGGCCTAGCGGTAAGGCAACCGGCTGTTAACCGGTCGATCGCAGGTTCGAATCCTGCCTCCCCAGCCAAGACAGAGAAGAATCATCCACCATTGAATCGGCATGGAGAGTCGTGGCCGCTATGGACGCGGCCAGGTCGTCGGCGGGTACTTGAACCCCGAGCCCGTGTTGAAGAGCACGACACAGTCGCCGGCCTGCACCAGGCCGCGATCGCGCAACTGTCGCAGGGCCGCCACGGTCGCGCCGCCTTCGGGGCAGGCGAAGATGCCCGTGTCGGCGGCCATCCAGTTCGATCCCTGCGCCCATTCGTCTTCGCCGACCGCCACGGCGGCCCCGCCGGACTCGCGAAGGGCGAGCAATATCAGGAAGTCGCCGAAGGCCGACGGCACGCGCAATCCCAGCGCGGCGGTGTGCGGATCGGAGACGGGATCGGCGGTCTTCGCGCCGGCGCTGAAGGCGCGCACGATCGGAGCGCAACCCTCGGCTTGCACGGAGACCAGACGCGGACGACGCGCATCGATCCAGCCGAGTTGTTCCATCTCCTCGAAGGCCTTCCACATGCCGATCAAGCCGGTGCCGCCGCCGGTGGGATAGATGATGACATCGGGGAGGTCGCCGTCGAAATCCTCCCAGAGTTCATAGCCCATGGTCTTCTTCCCCTCCAGGCGGAAGGGCTCCTTCAGCGTGGAGAGGTCGAACCATTCGGCGGGGTCGCATTCGGCGCGCAGGCGCGCGCCGCAGTCGGCGATGGTGCCCTTGACGGCGCGCACCTCGGCGCCATAGGCGCGGCATTCGCCGAAGAAGGCCTCACCGGAATCCTCGGGCATGTAGACCCGCACCGGGCATCCGGCCAGCGCGCCATAGGCGGCGGCCGCGCCGGCGGCGTTGCCCGCCGACGGCAGGCAAAATCGGCGCACCCCCAATTCGCGGGCGCGCGAGATGGCCACGGTCATGCCGCGCGCTTTGAATGATCCGGTCGGGTTCTGCGATTCGTCTTTAATCCAGAGGCGCGTCAGACCCAGCCGTTGCGCCAACCGCGGCGCGGCGACCAGCGGCGCGCCGCCCTCACCGAGCGTGAGGATGTTCCGGCCATCGGCCACCGGCAGAAGGCGACGGTAGCGCCAGACGCCGGGCCGTTCGTTGTTCAATTGGGCGCGTATCCGATCGCCTTCGCCGACGGTCAGATGAAAGCGGGCGAGCAGGGGGCGGTTGCAGTCGGCGCAGAAGCAGGCGATCTGGTCACTGGGATAGGCGCGTCCGCACCAACCGCAGCGCAGATCGAAGCGCAGGGGACTCTGGGGGTCGTCGTCCGGCACGGGCTACGCGGGCAACTCGGCCGGGGTCATGCCGATATCGACAATCGAGCAGGCCACGATCGGCTGCAACCCGAGTTCGGTGGCGCGGGCAATGACTTCGGGAGCATCGGAGCCGGGATTGAAAAAAACCTCGCCGGGCGCGACGGCGGCGATGTCGGGCAACACCGTCAGGCCGATTTTGGGCGACAGATAGACGGTGACACGGTCCACCGGGCGGGGCACATCGAGGATCGACTTGTAGGCGGTCACCCCTTCGATCTCGGTCTCATTGGGGTTGACCGGGTAGACTGTCCATCCCTGGCGGATGTAGGCGCGTACGGCCTTGTTGCCGAATTTGCCGCGGTCCTTCGAGGCGCCGAGCACGGCCACGGTTCCCTGTGACATGAGTATATCCTTTCGGAAACACACAGGGCGCCCGAAGCGCCCCGCGCGATGATTTCGTCAGCGACGGTCCAGGTAACGCTTCTTGTAGTCCTCGAACAGTCGTCCCCATGGGGTCTTGCTGTAGCCGCGGATGATCTTGCGGCCGACGGTCGGGTACCAGAGCCAGTCGTGGTAGACATTGGAGGCAAAGGGCGCCCAGGCGACCAGCGGCGAATGCAGAAGCGGCCGTTCGAGGAAACGCAGCGGTCCCTTGCGCAGCATCTGATCGCCCCAGATGACCAGCGACTTCTTGGTCTTGAATCCGAGGTTGATCTGGCGGATATCATCGCCGATTAAGTCGATCTGGCCGATGTCGGCCACGCCGAGGCCGCGTTCGTGGCACATGCGCAGGTACGGAATCGAGAATGGATCGAAGCCCATCACGCGCGCGGCGACCGCGTCGATGGCGACCGAATCGAACGAGGCCAGCAGGACGTTGCCCTCGCGCGGGATCATCGTGCGCGGCCCGGCGCCGTCGCCGCAGACGGTCCCATCCATCACGGCGAAGATCTTCGGGTGCAGCTCCCTCTGCATCAGCACCAAATCGACCATCACCTCGTGGATGTGTTTGTGCGCGTAGTGGCGCACTTCTTTTAGCAGCCCGCCAAAGGCGTTTTTGATCGCGCCGGTGGTGATGGCGTGACCGTGGGTCTTCACCGTCGGGAAGTGAATGATCTGCTTGCCGGCGTACATCTTCGGGATCTCGATCCCCTGGGGAAAAATGTGATTGAGCGCCAGAAGCGGGGTCTCGAAATGATACACCGTCCATTCGACCGACGGCAGGGGCGTAAACGTCAGCCCGTACTTCTCGAGGATCGGCAGCCAGATGTTGTTGGTCGCCCCTTTGATCGGGTCGGTGACCACGGTCTTGTTCTCGATGGGCCAGAGCCGTTCGCGCGGGAAACCATACTCCAGAAGCGCCTTGACCACGCCCTCCACCTGCCAGGGCTGCGAGGAACAGGCGGGAAAGTACTTGGTCCAGGACAGATTCAATTTCAGCAGCGTGTCGGCGTTGCGGTCGAGACCATCGACGACGCCGGCCAGATCGAGCAGGCGGCGGTAGTCATCGAGCACGGTCTCCGGTGTGGTGCGCACGGCGACCACCCGCGAGCGCAGGGCGGGACCGGCGGCGGTGGCGGCGGTCTGGGGATGGTGTGAGTGCATGCTCATGACAATGTCGGGCATTTGGCGTGCCCGCTGAATATACGTCGGATTTGGTGGTTTTACAACGCGACGCCGCGCCGGTGCCGCGCCGGATCGGAGAGCACGAAGAGGTTGCCGCCCTGGCGTTTGGCTTCCAGGAGCGCCATGTCGGCGCACCAGAGGAGCCGTTCGGCGCGCTCGGCATGACGCGGGAAACTCGCGCCCCCCAGCGACAACTGCAAATTGAGCACCTCGCCGCCGGACTGGCCGCGGCCCAGAGTGAAGCGGCCGGCGGCCAGCGCCTGACGCAGACGCTCCGCCAGGATGCGGCATTCATCCGCATCGGTGTCGGGCATGAGGATGGCGAACTCATCGCCACCTAAGCGGCAGACGATGTCGATCGCGCGCACGGTGCGGCGCAGGGTCTGGGCGGTGTAGCGCAGGATCGCGTCGCCGACCTGGTGGCCGTGGGTGTCGTTGAGGGCCTTGAAACGGTCCAGATCGCAGATGGAGAGCGACAGCGGCCGCGCAAAACGCGTGGCGCGCGCCACCTCCTCCGACAGCCGCAGGTTGAAGTAGCGACGGTTGAAAATGTTGGTGAGCGTGTCGATGTGCGACAGCTCGCGCAATTGCTCCAGCCGCGCGAAATTGCAGAGCGCGACTTCAAAGTCGGACCAGGCGCCGCCCGCGCGCGGGTCACAACGCATCGGCGCCTCCGGACTGAACCCCCAGTAGACATGGAAACTGAGGTGCCGTCGCGATGGCACCACCGCCATCCCATCGAACCCGACCGCGCGTGCCTGATCCAACAGAACGCCCGGCGCGGGGTCGGCGGCGATCCGGTCGCGTCCGGCGATCAGGCGTGCTTCGGTCGCCTCGGACAGATCGCGTGTCTCGGCCGAATGGGGGAAGATCGCCCACGGACCGAGCTGGTGTGCGTTCCACCCGACCACGAACAGACGGTCGACGCCGCAGGCGGCCGATTCGGCGCAGGCGACACGGACCAGATCATCGAGGGAGTCGGCGTTGAGCAGGTCACAGAGACGCCGGCGGTCGCCGGCGGCGGGCATGCGG